>SLIL01000246.1 GCA_007135645.1 Bacteroidales bacterium | reverse complement strand
GAAGCCATCATGCTCTTTTTTGCCAACTTCAACCCCGCCAACAAAAAGCTGAAGGAACTGTTTGATGACAAGTACCTGGCCGATCCCCATACCTTCAGGCTGATCATGGATGAGCTGGAGGACTTTTTTGAAGAGCAGCCCCCCTTCGGGCCCGACAATCTGGACCTGTTCAGCCTGTTCAAAACACCCATTCTCATTGCCCCCGACGATATCAGCAAGCAACTGGACTACATCCTGGAGCGATGGCAGAAGCTGTTGCCCGAAAACATACGTACCCAGCTGCTGCGTGGCAAGGACCTGCTGAAGGAAGACATCCGGTTCAGCACCACCGGGGCAGAGGGGATCCCCACCATGGCTCCCCGCTACAAGGGGGATGCCGCCAACACCGGAATGTTTACCATCGGGAAGTCAGGATACAATTTTGCTGAGGATACACAAAAGGACTATGAAGAGGTGGAGGCCTTTACACCCGACGTGCACTGGATGCCCAGTGTGGTGATGATCGCCAAAAACACCTACGTATGGCTCGATCAGCTCTCCAAAAAGTACCAGCGCGAGATCAGAACGCTGGATCAGATCCCCGATGAAGAGCTGGATCAATTGAAAAAATGGAATTTTACCGGGTTGTGGCTCATCGGTATCTGGGAGCGCAGCGAAGCATCGCGGCGCATCAAGCATATTATGGGCAATGTGGATGCCGTTTCTTCGGCCTATTCGCTCTTTGATTACCAGATCGCCCACGACCTGGGGGGCGAAGAGGCCTACCACAACCTGAACGAGCGTACCAAAGCACGGGGCATTCGCCTGGCAAGCGATATGGTACCCAACCATACGGGCATCTTCTCCAAATGGGTCATTGAACATCCCGACTTTTTCATCCAGGCACAACATCCCCCTTTCCCCGGATATACCTTCAACGGCGAAAACCTGTCACAAAATCCCGGTTACGACATACGTCTGGAAGATGGCTATTACAGCAAAACCGATGCTGCCGTGGTGTTTCAGTGGAAAAACAACCAAACGGGTGAAACACGCTACATCTACCATGGCAACGATGGCACCAACATGCCCTGGAACGATACCGCCCAGCTGGATATGCTGAAGCACGAAGTACGCCAGGCGGTGATCGATAAAATATTTGAAGTGGCCCGCCGCTTCTCCATTATACGGTTTGATGCGGCCATGACCCTGGCCAAAAAGCATTTCTCGCGCCTGTGGTACCCCCGTCCGGGTATGGGGGGCGATATCCCTTCCCGGGCTGACTATGCCATGACCCAGCGCGAATTCGATGAGCTGTTTCCCGTGGAATTCTGGCGCGAAGTGGTAGACCGCATCAACTCTGAGTTGCCCGACACCCTGCTGCTGGCAGAGGCATTCTGGTTTATGGAAGGGTATTTTGTGCGCACACTGGGCATGCACCGGGTTTACAACTCCGCCTTTATGCACATGCTCAAAAACGAGGAGAACGAAAAATACCGCGACCTCATCACCAACACCCTGGAATTTGAGCCGGAGATCCTCAAACGCTACGTGAACTTCATGAGCAACCCCGACGAAGAGACCGCCATACGCCAGTTTGGTACCGACGACAAGTATTTCGGGGTGTGCGTGCTCATGAACACCCTTCCCGGTTTACCCATGTTTGCCCACGGACAGATTGAAGGCTACACCGAGAAGTACGGCATGGAATACCAGCGGGCCTATTACAATGAAGAGCCCCACGGGTGGCTGGTGGAGAAGCACGAAAGGCAGATATTTCCCATTACCCGCAGGCGCTGGCTCTTCAGCGAGGTGGACAATTTCAACATTTTTGACTTTATTGACGGCTACGGCAACATCAATGAAAATGTCTTTGCCTATACCAACCGGCATGGGCAGGACCGTGCCCTGGTGCTCTACAACAACAAGTATGAGCATGCATCGGGGCGCATCCATTTTTCGGCACCTAAGCTCTCCCGCACCCATTCCGGCAAGGAGGCAATGAGCGTAAGCCTGGGGCAGGCATTGGCGATCAGGGGCGACGACAGGGTATTTTATATCTTCCGCGAGCACTTCTCGGGCAAGGAATACCTGCGAAGGGGAAAAGACCTGCTCAATGACGGGTTGCAATGGAACCTCAACGGTTTTGAATACCGCCTGTTCTGGGAGTTCAGCGAGGTGTACGACCATACGGGGGAGTACGAAAGCCTCATGTGGCGTGCCGGCGACGGGGTACATTCGGTGGAACAGGCCTTGGAAGAGATGCGCCTTCAACCTTTGCATGTGAGCTTCCAGGCTATTTTTTCGGAGGATATCATCAATTTCCTGGTGAACAGGGTTACGGAGAAGCAAACCGGGAAATCGGAAAAGCTGGGTTATACCTTGCTGCGCAGCCGTTTTGAGGAGTTTGTAAAGGTAACCCGCGATCACTGGCACGAAGCCGGTGTAAATGAAGCAGAAATGGCAGAGCAGTTCACTGCCCGTATACGCAGCATTGAAAATGCCCTTCACTTTATTCAGGAGCGGGAAGCAAAGCTGCATGATTTTTTCCTCCGCTATGGCGTGGCTTCACCCGACGAATTGCTGACCATTGGATCAAAAGCAGGCTATCGCGAGAACATCATCGTGCTGGTGGCGGTGTTTGCCCTGCAGACCCTCTTCAGGGGCAAGGAACCCGGTACCGTTGAACAGGTGCTGGGAAAGCTCAGGCTCTACTGGCCCCTGTATAATTTGCTGCAGCGCACCGGAAAGGGCGAACAGGCCATTGAAGCCGACCTGGACCTCATTGCCGTGCTGGTGGAGAAAGGAAACCAGCTCTTTGACCTTGACAATCTCAGGGGCTGGGAAGGAACCGAGGAGGAACTGATACAGCGGCGGGCAAAGCTTATGGCAGAAAAGGGAGTGCTGGCTGGCGAACTCCTTACATGGGATCCCCTGCTGGCGTTTCTGGCTGTAAATCAGTACAAGGGGGTTACTTACTACAGCAAGGAGAACTACGAGGAGTTGATGCGCTGGTTTTTTACCTTATCGCTGCTGGACTATTTTACCCTGCTTGATCATACCATTACCCTGCAGCAGAAGAATACCCTGGAATTTCTGATCCGAGAAAGTACCATTTTCTTCTTCAGGGCCAGGGAAGTTTCTGAAAAAGCAGGGTATAACCTGGAAAAACTAAAGGCTCTGCTTGAACAGAAATCCTGATAATTACTGACATGAATACTCCGGGCAAATACATGTTGCTGATCTCCCTGCTGCTTACATGCCTTTTGGCTTCTGCACAGATAAAGGATATCGGTTTGCCCTTTATTGTGAACCATCAGCGCAATGTGTACAATGCCAGTACCCAAAACTGGAGTATTACCCAGAGCAAGAAAGGGTTTATGTATTTTGCCAATAATGACGGCATCCTGGAGTATGATGGTACTTCATGGAAATTGTATCCGGTACCCAATGGTTCTGTGGTGAGGAGTGTAAGAGCCATGGGCGACACCATCTTTGCCGGGGCTTTTGAACAAATGGGCTACCTTGCTCCAGACACCAGCGGCAAACTGGTGTGGCATTCCTTACACCATCTTGTTCCCTATGAGTATTCCGGGTTTGATGAAATATGGAAAATTTATTTTGACAACGGAAAAGTGATCTTCCAGTCTTTTTCCAGTATTTTCATCTATGACGGCCACAAAATGGAGGTCATAAGGTCTGCTGAAGGGTTTGGGTTTATGCACAAAATTGGGGAAAATCAGGTTTTTATAGCTGATTACGGGCAGGGGCTTATGATGTTGACTCCTGATAATGAGCTGGTTCTGATAAATGATCATCCGGTATTTTTTGAAAGTGAGATTACTGCCATGGTCCCGCACAAAGCAGGGGGGATCATCATCGGCACTGCCGGTGAAGGGCTCTATCTGTTGGAAAATCAATCCCTCCAACCCTGGAACTGTGAGGTGAATGCGCATCTCAAGCAGCACAACCTCTTTTCGGCTGCGTTGCTTGCCGGGGGCAACCTGGCCTTTGGTTCGGTGAGAAACGGGCTGTTTATTACTGATCAGGATGGAAGGATACTGCAGCATCTCAACAGGAGCAAAGGGTTGCAAAACAACACGGTGCTGGCGCTGTTCCATGATCGGAAAAACAATCTGTGGCTGGGGCTCGACAACGGCATTGATTATATTGAGATCAGCTCGCCTCTCTCGGTGCTGAACTATAACTTTAATATTGAAAGTGCCTATTCGGGCCTTTTGCACAACCAGATCCTCTACCTGGGTACCAACCAGGGCCTCTTTGCCGCCCATGTGCATGATCTGCGCAATACAGGAGGAGAGAATCCCCTGTTTACCCTTATTCAGGGCACCGAGGGGCAGGTGTGGAACCTGGAAGTAATAGACAATACCTTGTTTTGCGGCCACAACTATGGCAGTTTCCAGATCGACGGGTTCAGGGCCAGGCAGATCTCCGATATCCGGGGGTTCTGGTCTTTCAAAAAAATCCCGGGCCTTACCGATACCATCCTGGCCGGCACCTATACCGGCTTGGTGAGGCTGGTAAAACGTGGCAATAACTGGCACTTTCTGGATGAAGTGGAGGGATTCAGGGAATCCAGCAGGGAACTGTTTATCGACCACACGGGCTTGTTGTGGATTGCCCATGGCTATCGTGGCCTGTTTAAGCTGGAGATGAACGATGATTTTTCAAGGGTGCTCAACAGGCAGCTCCTGCGAGCCGGCAATGGGCTTCCCCAGGAATTGCCCTACAACATACAGGACATTAATGGGGAAATGGTTGTTACTACCCGGGAGGGCTTCAAAACGTTTGATTACAGGGAAGGGAGCTTTGTACCCGAGCCTTCGCTGGATGATCTTTTTGCCGATAAACCATTCATAGAAAAGATCTACCAGGATTCAACAGGAAACCTGTGGTATTTTACCGAAAACTACATGGGAGTTATGCGACTGCTGGAAGATGGCTCTTTCAGGGATATTGCAGCACCCTTTTCACGGATCAACAATTTCCTTATCCCTGCTTTTCACAATATTTTTACGGTTGATGCCCGAAACATTTTTATTGGCACCCAGATAGGTATGGTGCACTATGACCCTTTTATCATCAATGATTACAGCACCGTTGAACGGGTCTTTCTTAAGGAAGTATCTGCCTACAGCACCACGGATACCTGGCCGTTTTTCCTGCACAGCCAGCAGATAGCAGACAATGATACGATACAGCCTGTTATCCCCTTTTCTTTCAACTCCATCAGTTTCCGCTACACTTCTCCCGTTTATGAAGATCCCACAGCCTTAAGGTTTTCTTACCAGTTACTGGGTTTTGACGAAACCTGGTCGCAATGGGATGCAGTTAATTTTAAAGAGTACACCAACCTCAGGGAGGGAAATTATACCTTCCAGGTTAAAGCACGCAACGCTTTTGGGGTGGAAAGCCCGGCCACCACCTTTTCATTTACCATTGAGCCACCCTTCCTGCGATCAAGAACGGCCTATACAATATATGCGATACTCCTGTTGCTGATCATTGCCGGGAATTTCTTTTTTGTAAGAAGACGGATTTTGAAGATCAGGCATCGCGAAAAGATCAGGCACGAAAAACGGCTGGCTCAGAGAGAAAAGCTTTTTGAGGAGCAGTCTGCCCTCAGCGAGAAAGAGATCATCCAGCTGCGCAACGAATCGCTGGAAAATGAAATGAGGCACAAAAACAAGGAGCTGGCCAATGCTACCCTGCACCTGATCCAGAAAAACAAAGCCCTCACGGCAGTGAAAAACGACCTCAACAAAGTACTCAGAAGCCTTCCTCCCGACCATCCGGAAAAACACAGCGTGAACAGCTTACTTAAAAAAGTAAACAAGGACCTGCGCAACGAAAAGAACTGGGAATTGTTCAACAATTACTTCGACGATGTACACCAGGATTTTATTTCGCGGCTCAAGGACAAACACGAAGATCTTACCCCCAAAGAACTCCGCCTGTGCGCCTACCTGCGCATGAACCTTACCACCAAAGAAATCGCCCCGCTGATGAACATCAGCATCAGAGGGGTGGAAATCAGCCGCTACCGCCTTCGCAAAAAGCTGCAGATCCATCACGACACCAATCTGTCCGATTACCTTATTTCTTTCTGATCTTACCCTTTTCACATACGTGCACACAGCACATCAGTTTTAATGCTATGAGAAACTGAAAAATCATCTTTGTGCACCAATAAAGCACTGACAGTCAAAATTTAATAATTTTTATGATGTAGTGTTGATGTAGTGGTTTTCTCCAATGTTGTAATCAAGATGAAGCCTAAAAGTTGCCTGTTCCCGCAATCGTTTGTTACTTTGCCCCTAATTCAGAAAGCCGGCTGTTAACAGTCATTTCAGCCAGCCGGCATCAACCTATCCAATTTTCATTCAAATTTATTTTTAACCTAAAACAACACAATTATGAAAAAAGAAAAAAGAAATTGGTTTTTTACGTTTGCAATGATCCTGCTGGGATCATTTGTAGTGGTATCTTTAAACTCCTGCGATACAGATGATGATCCGGTTGAAGACCCCATTGCAACTTTCCAGTATGAGATCAGCGAAGACAATCACCTGCAGGTGATCTTTACCAACTTTTCTTCCAATGCAGTTTCTTATGCATGGAATTTTGGTGATGGAAACTCCTCCACCGAAGAAAACCCCGTTCACACCTATGACGGACCTGGTACATATGATGTATCCCTCACAGCAACAAACAGTGCTGATGTGTCGGCCACTTACACAACCACCATTGAGATTCAGGATCCTTTTGAGGCTCTCGCAAGGCTGGCCGGCGAAACCTCCAAAACATGGAGACTGTACCGCATCGAATCAAGCATGGGTGTTGGCCCAAGCACGGATGATCCTCGCGGCTGGTGGGCGCTTTTCAACGATGGTTCGCGCCCCTGCAAGTATTTCCATGAGTTTACTTTCCACAGAGATGGTACCTATCAATTTGATGACAAAGGCTCTTTCTGGGGTGAAGGTGGATTATTCCCCGAAGGACTGGAAGGCACCTGCTTTGAAGCTACTGCTGCCAATATGGTAAATGTGGACGGAGTAGATGTAAGCGCATGGTTGAGCGGAACCCATCAGTTTGAGTTTGACCCCACCACCAATAAAGTTACTATTATAGGTGAAGGTGCATGGATCGGATTACCCAAAACTGGCACCAACGAAGAGGTTACTGTTCCCCAGACCAGCGTTACTTTCAATACCTCTATTGAAGAGCGTGATGGATACGATTATATGCATGTATGGTTTGACTATGGTGATTTGGTTTGGTCGTTCTCTTATGCACACTACCACGATCCTTCTCTTGAGCCTCCTGTTGAAGAAGAAGCACAAGACTGGGGAGAAGACCTGCCCAACTTAACCCCCACCGAGCTTTATCACACCTTTGAGTCTGAAACAACTTTTGCTCACATCGGTGCCATTGGTGGAACATCTGTAATTACAGTGGGTCAGGAAGATCCTGCCGGTGGAGATACACATGTAGGAATGTTTGAGAGAGTTGCCGGAGAGCAATGGCAGGAAGCTCAGCTCAGAACATATCCTGATCTTTATGACATCCAGTTTGACAATTTTGATGTGGCAAAAATCGATATCTATATTCCTTCCGACACTGAGTTTACCGAAGGTGGGCTCCAGAGGGTATTCGTATTAGGATTTGCCGATATGAGTGCAACCCAGGAATGGTGGAACAGCCCCGTGCAGTTCTTTACTGAAGGAGATGATGTTGTAGTAGGCGAGTGGACAACCTATACCTTCGACCTTACCGACGTAAAAGAGCGCGATGACCTGGATATGATCTTCCTTGGAATTGGTGGCGGTGGCCACGAAGCAGGCGGTATATTCTATGTACGCAACCTGATCTTCGAATAATCCTTAATTAAATCCATTTAAGCAACCTGCTTTTCATTAAACCTTAATAGTACTGAGGTTTAAAAGAATTAAAACACATCCCGCCGGAGCAGTGATCCCTCAATAAGATCCTGCTCCGGCAGGGAAGCAGGTAAATGAAAGGTTTTTATCACCCTGGTTAAACAATGCTGTTATGACATTTTTCAAAATCCCTTCTCAAATGTCCATCCTGACTGTGCTCTTTCTGTTGTTTTTTTCCTGCTCAGACGATGAAGCAAAAAATGATAACGAACCCTCTAACCTCATTGTGGAGGTAACCGTGGACGAAGGAACGGTTGTATTACAGGCAACTGCCGACAACGTAATTGAATATCATTTCTGGATTGGAACCTATGCCGGCAATGAACCCGATGAGACTAACACAACCGGTCGTTTTGAGCATACCTATGAGGAGAGCGGCAACTATGAAATTGAGGTGAGGGCTTATGGCGTCTCGGGCCGCTTTATGCGAAGTGTAATTTCTGTAACAATTGAGCTGGGCTTTGATGATGTGAGCGTTGACCAGGGCTATACCACGCCATTGCATTATGATGGCTGGAACCTGGTGTGGCACGATGAGTTTGATGGCACTTCCATTAATTCCGACTACTGGGTGTTTGAAATAGGGGATGGATGCCCCAATCTTTGCGGATGGGGAAATAATGAACTACAGTTTTACCGGCAGCAGAACGCATGGGTGCAGGATGGTGTGCTGACCATTGAAGCGCGAAGGGAAAATTTTGGAGGAAAGCAGTATACCTCAACCCGTATGAAAACCCAGGGCAAAAAATCGTTTCAGTATGGACGCATAGATATCCGTGCTCTACTTCCCAAAGGGCAGGGAATTTGGCCGGCATTATGGATGCTGGGCAACGATATTACAGAAGTGGGGTGGCCTAAATGTGGCGAAATCGATATCATGGAAATGGTTGGGGGCAACGGCAGGGAGAATACCGTGCACGGAACCCTGCACTGGGACCTCAACGGACATGTTTATACAGGAGGATCATACACCTTGCCATCGGGAACCTTTGCCGATGAATACCATGTTTTTACCATTATATGGGATGAAAACCTCATTCGCTGGTTTGTTAACGACATTCAGTTTTCTCAGATAGATATTACCCCAGGGCATATGACCGAGTTTCACCAGGAGCATTTCTTTATTTTTAATGTGGCCGTGGGAGGAAACTGGCCCGGGAATCCCGATCATACCACTATATTTCCGCAGCAAATGCGGGTGGATTATATCCGTGTTTTTCAAAAGGAATGATTCCTTTAGGGTTGGCATTCTTGCTGATTGTTCCAATTCAGGTAAATTCCGGATAATTTGCAGGCAGATCCTGCAGAAAAAAACTTAAATCATGTGAACCATGCCTGATGATAAACCTGGTCATTCCAGGCAGAATTATACACGGTTCGCGATCAAAAGTGATAATCGAACTTAACAAAAACAAACGTTATGAATAAATTTATTTTTAATCTTTTACTGGTTTTCACCGGTATTCTGCTTTCAGCATCATTGCAGGGGCAGCGCCTTACCGGTACCGTTACGGATGCCATGAACGGGGATCCCTTGCCCGGTGCCAATATTATTGTTACCGGCACTACACAAGGTACCGTAAGTAATATAGACGGTGAATATACTCTTGACCTCGGCCCGGGGGATCACTCCATTACCTTCAGTTATCTGGGGTATATTAGTGAAAACATCAGTGTTACCCTTACTGCAGGCGAAACGGTTGTCAGGAATATGTCCATGTCACCTGATATCACCACCTTTGAAGAATTTGTGGTGATCGGATATGGTGTCCAGCAGAAAAAAGTAGCCACCGGTGCTATTGCCAGTGTAGGCTCTGAAGAGATCACCTCAACCCCGGTGCTGCGAATTGAACAGGCCATGCAGGGACGAACAGCCGGTGTGCAGGTTACCAATCTTTCCGGGCAGCCCGGTGAAGCACCTACCGTGAGGATACGTGGTGCCGGTACTACCGGTAATGCCGCCCCCCTCTACGTTGTGGACGGGATGGTAGTTGGCGGGATTGACTTTCTGAACCCAGGGGACATCGAGTCCATTGATGTGCTCAAGGATGCTGCTTCTGCTGCCATTTACGGGGCAAGGGCGGCCAACGGGGTGGTACTTATTACCACCAAATCGGGTACCAAAGGACAGATGAACGTTACCTATTCCGGCTATCAGGGTATCCAGAATGTGGCCAACAGGCTGGAAATGCTCGATGCCGATCAATACCGGATGCTCATGAATGAGGGTGCCCGCAATGCCGGGTTGTCAGAACCCTTCGACCTCAATGAGGTATGGCCGCATAACACCAACTGGCAGAACGAATTGTTCGAAACCAATGCCCCCATCATGAACCACGAGGTGGCAGTGAACGGAGGTACCGATCGCTCTACATATTCTTCTTCCCTTTCCTATTTTTCCCAGCAGGGGATCATTGGGGGAGACCGCTCACAGTTTGACAGGATCACGGCAAGGCTTAACACGACCCACCAGGTAAACGATTTTTTCAATTTTGGGAACAACCTGGCCTACACCTTTATTGAAAGCAGGGGGATTGCCAGTAATACTTCCTTTAATGGTGCTTACAGCAGTGCCCTGAATATCGACCCCCTCACCCCGGTATTTCAAACCGATGAAAATATCCTCAATACATACCCGTATAATTTTGAACCTGTGGTAACCGATGACCAGGGACGCACTTATGGCATCTCCAATTTTGTGGGTGCAGAGATCGTTAATCCCCTGGCATTGCTCGAAACCCAAAGGGCCAACACCCGTGTGGATAAGGTGGTAGGAAATATTTTTGGTGAACTGGAGATGATCGAGGGGTTGAAATTCAGGTCCAGTGCCGGTATCGATATGGCCTATGTGGTCAACGATTCCCACACTCCCTTGTTTTTCCTTAACGGGGCCCAGAACAATACCGAGAAAACCAACGTATCCAAAAACATCCAGCGCTATTACACCTGGGACTGGGAAAATACGCTGAATTATACCCGGCAGTTTGGTGGTCACAACCTTGCTGTTCTGGCTGGTATCTCTGCAAGAAAGGAAAATTATGAAGACCTCTCCGGATTCAATGCCGATGTGCCGGTAGATGATCCCAACAATGTGTACCTGAGCATGGCTACTGATACAGTCTGGACTGCCTTTGGCGGTGCATCGCACTATGCCCTTTATTCGCAGTTCGGCCGGATCTTATATGACTATGAAAGCCGCTATGCCTTTAACTTTACCCTCCGTCGCGATGGTTCTTCCAACTTCGGCCCCAACAATCGTTTCGGGGTATTCCCTTCTCTGGGTGCTACCTGGATCATCAGCGAAGAAGATTTCTTCCCACAATTCAATGCGCTGGATATATTAAAATTCAGGGCATCGTGGGGTATCAACGGAAATGATAATATCGGACGGTTCCGTTATATCTCTACCATCAACAAAAGCAGGGGTTATATTTTCGGGGGCGGAAGGGCCTTTGGTGCTTCTCCATCATTTGTTGAGAATGCCGACCTCAAATGGGAGGAATCAGAGCAGTTTAACGTGGCGCTCGACTTTGGCTTTTTCAACAACCGCCTTACAGGTTCGCTGGACTATTACATCAAGACCACACGCGATCTGCTCGAGATCATTCCCATTCCCGGGCATGTGGGCAACGACCCACCGGTGTCCAACGTAGGAAGTGTAGAGAACAGAGGGGTTGAATTATCACTGCAATACAGGAATTTTGAAAGGGAACTCCGCTATTCTTTTGGGGTAAACACGGCCTACAACCACAATGAAGTAACCAAAATTGGTAACGAGGAAGGGATCCTTCCCGGAGCAAGTTGGGCCGTTGCCGGTATGGTAACCCGCGCTGAGCTGGGCCTGCCCATTGGCTATTTCTGGGGATATGTTACCGACGGAATTTTCCAGAACCAGGCAGAGATCTTCCAGCATGTAAACAGCCAGGGGCAAATGTTGCAACCCAATGCAAGGCCCGGTGATGTGCGCTTTGTTGATGTGAATGGTGATGGCAGAATTGATGCCAACGACCGCACCAAGATCGGTAATCCTACCCCCAAGTGGACCTTTGGGTTTGATGCCAATTTTGAGTACCGCCAGTTTGACATGAGCTTCCTGGTCATCGGAACTTACGGAAACGATATTTTCAACGGGATGCAAAGACCTGACCTGCGCTACACCAACCGTACCGTACATGCGCTTGACCGCTGGACCGGTGAAGGCACCTCCAATACCGTTCCCCGCTACACTTGGGTAGATACCAACAACAACAACAGGATCTCTGATCTGTATATTGAAGACGGATCATTCCTGAGGATGAAGAACATCCAGATCGGGTACACCATACCCAGGACCGTACTCAACAGGATACAGGCCAACAACTGGAGAGTTTTTATCTCTGCCGAAAACCTGTTTACCCTCACCAACTATACCGGTGCTGACCCTGAAATAGGTGCCATGAGCTCTTTTGATATTGGTATTGACCGGGGGATTTATCCTCATGCAAGAACATTCAGGTTGGGTACAACCATTTCATTCTAATTTAAAGGACAATGATTATGAAGAACTTTAAAATAAAATCCATAGTTGCCCTGATCATGGTTTTCCTGGTCAGTGCATGCAGCGAAGACTTCCTCGATCTTAAGCCTCTGGATCAGGAGGTGACCACCAACTTTTACCGCACCGAAGAGCAGGCATTTCAGGCTCTGGTAGCCATTTATGATGTGCTTACCTACCAGTCCACCCCGGGTGTAAGCTGGATGCCCTTTATTACTGTGGCCGATGCATTGTCTGATGATGCCTTTGCCGGCGGTTCCGATGCCAACGACGGCTTTGAGTGGGATCAGCTCAACAATTTCAGGGCACAAACCACCAGCCCCATTGCCCATGCCATCTGGATCAAGAACTACATTGGCGTTTACAGGGCAAACCTGTTCCTTGAGATCATTGACGATATCGATGCCAGTGAAAGCTTCAAGAAAAGGACCATTGCAGAAGCCAAATTTATGAGGGCCTATTTTTACCTGGAGCAAGTGCGTTTCTTTGAGAACATCCCCTTGCTTACAGAAACCATAAAAGGGCCTTCTGAATATGCACAGGAACAAAATACACCCCAGGAGGTGTACAACCAGATCGCAAAAGACCTGGTGGAAGCCATTGCTGATCTTCCCGAATCAGTTCCTGTAGGAGAAGAGGGAAGAATCACCCGATGGGCTGCGCAAGGTTTGCTGGCGCGGGCTTACCTGTTCTATAACGGAGTTTACGGCGGCGACCTTATGGCTGGCAACACCCAGGTAAACAGGGCCTTTGTACTGGAGCAACTGGAAGACCTTATTGCCAACAGTGGTCATGACCTTTTTGAGGATTACTCACACAACTTCAGTCTGGTAGGCGAGTTTGGTGTTGAGTCGGTTTTTGAGATCTCCTACGGCGATACCCCACCCTGGTGGGATTGGGGCTACCCTCGTGGTGGTAATGGAAACCTGGCAGCACAAATGCAGGGACCAAGGGTTTCGGGTTCGCAAAACTGGGACCGAGGCTGGAGCTTTGCCCCCGTTAGCCACAAGTTGTATGAATTTCTGCAGGATGACCCCAGAAGGCCTTACACCATTGTAATGGAAGAAGAGCTTGACGGAACCCTTAATAAAGGGTACCAGCATACCGGATATTTTTCAAGGAAATACAGCTCTGATGCTGAGCATTGGGGCTCTGACGGCCAGTTCGAACTCAACCGTACAGCCAACCACCGTGTGATCCGCTTCTCCGATGTATTGCTCATGGCTGCCGAACTGGACAGCCCCAACAAGCAGGAATACCTCGACAGGGTGCGCGCAAGGGTTGGCCTTGAAAGCGTACCTGCTACCCTTGAGAATATTTTCAACGAAAGACGCCTGGAGCTTTCACTGGAAGGGATACGGTATTTCGATGTACTAAGAAGAGGACTCGACTATGCCAATCAGCAATTTACCCATTCAGGGATCAGAGGGCCCAACTATGAAGGGGACCAGGTGATCTTTGATGTTACTTTCAATCCTGCTACCCGTGGATTCTTACCCATTCCGCAAACGGAGATCGATCTTTCAGCAGGTTTGTTCAGACAAAATGACGGCTACTGACAAGCTGTTTAAACAGGGGAGAAAAACTGTCGGCGGCCTTAGGGTCGCCGGCAGCTTCAATTAATTACTTTTTAACGTTCTGGCAGAAACTTAAAAAACAATACGATGACACAGAAAACCTATGCCATCTTTATTTCTCTTGTAGTTGCCCTGGGAGGGTTTCTGCTGGGATTTGACAGTGCCGTGATCTCCGGCGCCACACCTTTTTACCGTGAAACATTCGGGCTCGACTCCGGTTCCATGCTCATAGGTTTTTCTGTAAGCTCCCTTATCCTGGGGGCGATCATGGGAAACATCGTGGCTGGTAAGCTTGCCGACCGGTTTGGCCGTCGCAGGATCCTCATGACAACAGCCATGTTGTTTGCCGCCAGTGCCATTGTTTCTGCCCTGGCTTCAGATATTGCACTGTTTCTGTTTGCACGTATTCTGGGTGGTGTAGGGGTAGGTATGGCTATTCTGATTGCTCCCATGTACATTGCTGAAATTGCACCCCGAAAAATGAGGGGCACACTGGTTACCTTTAACCAGCTCAATATCGTTCTGGGGATCTCCATTGCCTATTTTTCCAATTACTATTTTCAACAAACCATTGCCGATCCCGATTTAAAATGGCGGGTAATGCTGGGGGTAGAGGCCATTCCGGCCCTGATTTACCTGGCTTTGTTGTTCTTTGTGCCCCGAAGCCCCAGATGGCTTATGAAAAAAGGGTGGGAAGAGGAAGCCATGAGGGTGCTGGTAAAAGTGCATGGGCAGAATCAGGCCGTTACCGAATACAATGAAATTGACCACAGCCTTAAAGAGGCTATCAATAAAGATAAACCCCGATGGTCTGAGGTGTTCTCTTCAAGAATGAAAACCGTACTGATCATTGGTTTTGGAATTGCTTTTTTCCAGCAGATCACAGGCATTAATGCCATATTCTACTATGCCCCCATGATCTTTGAAATGACAGGAGGGGGTACCGATGCGGCCTTTTTACAGGCTGCCATACTGGGGGTTACCAACGTGGTAATGACCGTGGTGGCCATGTTCCTTATTGACACACTTGGCAGAAAACCTCTGTTGTATATGGGTGCTACCGGCATTTTCATCTCACTGGCCATTGTAGGCTTTTCCTTTCACAATGCCAAATATACCATTGATGCCTCTACCATGCAAAACCTCATGGCCCAGGTATCGGAAATGGAGGTAGACCCTGCTCATCTGAATAATATCAGTTCACTTACCCAGCTTGAAAACGAAGTCTTTGCCAGCGAAACCGCTTTCTTTTCAAGGGTAAGGGAGACCGTAGGGCAGGATACCTACAACAGTTTCAAGGAGGTGATCCTGACCCACTCCATCAGCATCAACGGCATATGGGTACTGATCGGCCTGATCATGTTTGTGGCATCCTTTGCCATTTCCATGGGGCCGGTAATGTGGGCATTGCTGTCGGAAATATTTCCCAACAAGCTGCGCGGGCTGGCTATTTCCGTCATGGGATTCTGGAACTCTATTGTCAGCTTTTCGGTGGCCACGGTATTTCCTGCCCAGCTTGAGTTTATGGGATCGGGCAACACCTACCTGATCTATTCATTTTTCGGATTGCTGACCCTGCTGTTTGTATGGCGGTTTGTGCCAGAAACCAAAGGTAAATCGCTGGAAGAACTTGAATCTGAACTTATAAAATAAAAGGAACTTATCATGCTTCAAAAAATTATTTCAATTTCCATTATGGCATTCATACTGGCTTCATGCAGCGGGGTTTCAGAAGGAGACTCTTCTCATCGGCCTGAAGGGCCCTCCATCGTAGAGATGCGCAATGTTGACGGTCGCTACCGGTTGTTTGTAAACGGGGAAGAGTTTTTTGTGAAGGGGGCAGGATGCCAGCAAGGCCCTTGTTACCAGGTAGCAGCGCACGGAGGAAACGCTATTCGAACCTGGAGCACCGGCAACGACCAGCATACAGGGCAGCAAATACTGGATGATGCATGGGAGCATGGGCTCATGGTATTGATGGGGATATGGGTGGAGCCTGAACGCCATGGGTTTGATTATGACGATGAAGAAGCAGTGGCCAGGCAGCTGCAGCGGATCAGGGAAGAAGTAATCCGTTATAAAGACCACCCTGCCCTGCTGGGATGGGGAATAGGAAACGAGCTTAACCTGTATTATGAGAATATGAGGGTATGGGATGCTGTAAATGATATTGCAAAAATGATCAAAGAGGTGGACGGAAACCATATTGTAACCACCATGCTGGCAGGCATAGGGAAAAAAGAGGTGGATTATATTGCTCAAAACTGCCCCGATATTGACTTTATTTCCACCCAGATGTACGGTGGAATTGTTCACCTGGAGGAAAGATTCAGAAATGCCGGTTACGACGGCCCGTTCCTGGTAACAGAATGGGGTGCCACCGGGCACTGGGAAGTGGAAGAAACCAAATGGGGTTCGCCCATTGAGCAAACATCATCCGAAAAGGCCGAAGCGATTATTCACAGGTACAACAAGGTGATCCTGGGTCAGGAGGAAAAATGCATGGGCTCCTTTGTTTTCCTCTGGGGGCAGAAGCAGGAGCGTACCCCATCATGGTACGGCCTTTTTACCGAAAAGGGAGAAAAAACAGAAGCAGTGCAGGCCATGGAGTATCTTTGGACAGGCTCATGGCCTGAAAACAGGGGACCCGTTATGAGCGATTTTACCATAGAAGGAAAAGGTGGTAGGTTTGATAATATTAAGCTTTCAGGCAATGGGCAGTACACAGCCCTGATTGATATAACCCACAGTGATACCGATGCTCTGAACACAAGGGCAGAAATTATGCCTGAGCCCACAGAATTGAGTGTTGGCGGAGATTATGAACCCAGACCGGCATCCATTGAAGGGCTGATCATTTCCGCCAATACATCTGAAATAGTTTTTAACGCCCCGCAAAAACCGGGAGCCTACAGAATACTGGTTTATGTTACTGATCAACACAACAATGCTGCAACTGCAAATATTCCCTTCTTTATAGAGGATTAGGTACCTGCTGGATTTTTATGATCAGGCAGTTTTTTCGTAATGTTGTTTTTGGTTGATCGCTGCCTCCCGGATGGTTTGGATTTGTTAGGTTAATAACGGGAGGCAGTTTTTTTTACCTCTCCAGGTAAAATTGGTTAACGTTTTTTAATATCTTTAGAATTTCAAATTTATTAGCGATGAAAGCAAATACAGACAAGGCAAATAGTGAGGTTGTGAAAAAGGTGGACATGAAGGTGGTGGATCATGAGGGAGAGAATTACTTTAAGATCTCCAACCACGATAGCATGCGTCCGTTTTTTATGAGTATGGTAAGTGATTCCAATCATTGGTTGTATATCTCCAGCAATGGGGGCCTTTCGGCAGGACGAAAAAACCCCGAATATCCTTTATTCCCCTATTATACCGACGATAAGATCACCGAATCGGCCGACCATACCGGCAGCAAAACCATTTTTCAGGTCCATACAGAAAGCGGTATCCAGATATGGGAACCTTTTTCTGAGAGATACACCGGGAAATACAACATCAGACGCAATCTGTACAAAAGCATATATGGCAATAAGATCATGTTTGAGGAGATCAACCATGACCTGGAACTTGCCTTCAGGTATCAGTGGAACTCGGGTAAGGTTTTCGGATTTATCAGGAAAGCTGAGCTGATCAACAATTCAGGGAAAGAATACCATATTACCCTGCTTGACGGGCTTCAGAACATCATGCCCTATGGGGTGCCCAGTTATCTGCAACGGGCCACCAGCAACCTGGTTGATGGGTACAAAAGAAGTGAACTGGAGCCTGCCTCCGGTATCGGCATCTTTGCCCTCAGTGCTATCATTGTAGATAAGGCTGAACCCAGTGAAGCATTAAAAGCCAACATCGTGTGGTCGCTGGGTATTGAAAAGCCCACCCATTTACTTTCTTCATTACAGCTAAACCACTTCAGGCATAACCAGCCCATAGCAGCCGAAAGAGATATCAAGGGCGAAAAAGGGGCCTACTTTGTTTCCACTGATATTTCCCTGCCAGCCAATACCAATAAGAGCTGGAAGATCATTGCCAATGTGAACCAGAACCATGCCCAGGTCATTAGCCTGGCAAAAACAATTAAGGAAAACAGTAACCTGGAGAAGGCCATTGATTATGACATCGAATCAGGCACAGAAAACCTTATAAAACTTGTTGCAGCTGCTGACGGGTTGCAGGCAACAGAAGATAAACTCAATGATACCCGTCATTATTCCAATGTGCTGTTTAATATCATGCGCGGAGGTATTTTTGACGACAATTACCAGATAAAAAAACCGGATTTTGTTAATTACCTGGCCAATGCCAACAAAGAGGTGGTTGCCCGGAACCAGGAGTTTATCAACAACCTGGAAGCTGTATTCAGCCAGACTCAGCTAAAGGAACTTCTGACCCAAAGTGAAGATGAAGATCTCATCAGGCTTTCCATCGAATACCTGCCGTTAAAGTTCAGTCGCCGCCATGGCGACCCCAGCCGTCCCTGGAATTATTTCACCATTAACATCCAGAACGAAACCGATGGCTCTGAAATTCTCGATTACGAAGGCAACTGGCGCGACCTGTTCCAGAACTGGGAGGCGCTGGCACAATCCTATCCCGAATTTATTGAAGGGATGATCTTCAAGTTCCTCAATGCCTCCACCTTTGATGGCTACAATCCTTACAGGGTTACCAAAGACGGGTTTGACTGGGAAACCATCGAGCCCGACAACCCCTGGTCGTACATCGGATACTGGGGCGATCACCAGATCATCTACCTGCAGAAATTTTTCGAGATCATCGACAAGCATCATCCCGGGACATTGCAATCCCTTTTTGACAAGGAATGGTTTGTATACGCCGCGGTACCTTATATCATTAAGCCCTACGAACAGATCCTCAGGGATCCCAAAGATACCATTGAGTTTGATCATCAGTGGGATGCCGACATCAGAAAACAGCGCGATATGCTGGGTGCTGACGGGGCGTTGCTCATGGCTGACGACAAACAGATCTATCATGTAAATTTCCTGGAGAAAGTTATGGCTACCGTGCTGGCCAAAGTTTCCAACCTCATTCCCGAGGCGGGCATCTGGCTCAATACCCAGCGGCCGGAATGGAACGATGCCAACAATGCCCTGGTAGGCAATGGGGTTTCCATGGTTACCCTTTACTATCTGCATCGTTTCATGAGATTTTTCCAGGATGCATTGGAGAGATCAGACCTGGAGTCCGTAAAAGTTTCCAGTGAACTCATTGAGTTCTATCATGCTGTAAGGGAAACATTGTATGAGTCCAGCACACTTCTGGAAGGAGAGATCAGCGATGAAGACAGGAAAAACGTAATGGACCGCATGGGGAAAGCAGCTTCCGATTACAGGCAGCACATTTACCAGAGCGGTTTCTGGGGCAAGAAAAGAAGTGTATCCCTTTCAGGATTGAAGAAATTTACCAGCGTGTGCCTGGATTTTATGGAGCATTCCATCCGTGCCAACAAAAGGGAAGATAAACTTTACCATGCCTACAACCTGATGACAGCATCAGAGACGGAGGTTTCTGTGTCGCATCTCAGCGAAATGCTCGAAGGGCAGGTGGCTGTGCTAAGCTCGGGCTACCTGAAACCGGAAGAAGCACTTGAGGTGCTGGATGCCCTCAAAGCCAGTGCGTTGTTCAGGGAAGACCAGTACAGCTATATCCTCTATCCCAATAAACAATTGCCCGGATTTTTGCAGAAAAACACGATTGCTGAAACCGATGCCCAATCATCAGAACTGATCATGAAAATGGTGGCCGATGGCAACAAGCAGATTGTGGAGCAGGATGTAGAGGGAGGGTATCATTTCAACGGCAATTTCAGAAATGCCCGTGACTTGGCCAGTGCCCTCGACGCAATGGCT
>SLIL01000061.1 GCA_007135645.1 Bacteroidales bacterium | reverse complement strand
TTTTCCGTCATGCCTACAACTACAATCTCGACACTGAGAGACTTCAACAACTGCGGGAAAAGATACTCATTGGGAGAATGCGGATTGAAAACGATGTGGATATTTTCCGCAAACATCTTGAAGAGTTGCTGCAATCCTGATTTACATTCGGCAGAACTGCATGAGCTCTTTTGATTTAATATAACATCCCAAACAGCCATAAAGATGTGATGGGGGTGCGGTTTTTGGGCAGGACTTTCCAACTTCCGAAGGAATTGGAAACGTCCGGGTGTGCTTACCTTATTTACTACTTGAAATCTTGTTTATTATTTGCTATTTTTGTTCAAAAAAAAACATGGAGCAAATAACAATCGAGGTTAAGGACAAAACAATTTTACGAACATTACTTGATTTGTTTTCTACCATGCGTGGAGTAAAGATCACATCAATATCAGGCAAAAAAGTTGGTGCAATCGATAAATCCTTAATCGAGGTAAGACAGGGTAAGGTCTTTGATGCTAAGGATGCATCAGACCTAATAGATAAATGCCTGCGTTAATGTACAGTATTCAAGCCACAAATCACAGTATTAATTCTTCTTTTCATCGCAACCGGCACGCATTCCGATCTTTTTTGATCTAATCTGCTATCATCAGGCTATGTGCTTTCTACCCCGGAAGCTAGGACTTTCCAACTTCCGGAGGAATTGGAAACGTTCGGGTTGCCTTCTACCCGGAAGCTGGAAATTGCTCCGCAAGTTTCCAGTTCCTGCGGCAAGGACTTTCCAACTTCAGGAGGAATTGGAAACGTCCGGGTTGAACTACTCCACCTGCCCCATTACCCTTGCCAGATACTCCTCAAAGGTAGGCTGATCGGGGTTTTCGAAAATCAGCACCTTCTGCATCATCTGGAAATACCCATACACGGAAGGGTTTAAAGGGTTTTGTTCGTTAGGGTAGAATTTATTTAAACCCCTGCATTTTCCCATAAGTCAGGCTTCTCCACAACCATTCCACAGGCCCGAAACTGAATTTACTTAACCACCACCTGCTGAAGAAAATCTGGAACACAAAAATGGCTATCGTCAAAAGCAAAGATTGCCATAATTGAACTTTCCCATAAAACCCCAAACCAAAGGGTGCGGCAATGAAAAGGGCGATCAGCGAATGCATCAGGTAATTTGTGAGGGCCATGCGTCCCACCGGCACCAGCATCGAAGCAATTTTGTTGATTTTGCCATTGGCATAAAGGAGAATAAAGACAGAGACATTAGATAGCATGAGGGCTACACCTCCCATAGTCATAAAAAGCGCAACAAGAAAGAACCAACCATTCATCACAAACGGTTCAGTTTGTTTGGCAATAAAAGGGAGGGCAAGATTTAAAGGGATGGCAATGGGTAATGCAATCCAAAGGATTTTCCTGAATAGGGGCAAATGGTCGCGGTAGTTATGGAAAAGTTGTTTGCGGGCAAAGATCAACCCCAGCAGAAACATAGCCATACCCAGACAATAAACAATCAGGGAACCTGGAAGCAATGCACTCCAGTTTTGCCAGTTCATGTTTATAATCTGGGTGTATGACCCTGAACTGTATGCTTCATAGGCACTTTGGATAAGTGCAGTAGTTTGGGCTGTCTGCTGTCGGTTGCTTTCTTCCATAGCGCTTAAGGCCTCCGGGTTGGATGCCAGCAAGGCAGGCATTGCACTTAAAATTCCAGCAACCGTTATCGGGATCAGGAAGAAAACAACCATCCAGATGCTGATCTTACGTATGGATGATTTGCGGAACAAGATCAGTACAAATCCGAACAAGGCATAATAAATCAGGATGTCACCGGGCCAAAGAAACGTAACATGTAAGATACCGATCATCAATAACCAGAAGATCCTTTTCAGGAAGGTTCTCACTTTTTCAGGGCTTAACTCTCCTCCTTTGTACAGAAAATTAAAAAAGCCAAAACCAAAGAGCAGGGAGAATAGTGTCATAAACTTTCCGCCAAACAAAACAGTGACAATGTGGCTGCTTAGCTCATTGGCAATCCCTTTACCAAAATCGGGCATCATAATATACTCAACGGCAGGAATAAACATGGCGTGCAAATTTACCATGAGTATGCCGAATATGGCAAACCCGCGCAGGGCATCAACCAATTCTAATCTACTGGAAGGGGCAATTGGGGATAGTGTTGTCATAAAGCAATTTTGTTTAAAGTGTTTTTTACTTATCTTCCATGATGCCTGTCTATCTCGGCCTGGCTCAGGCGCAGAAAGCGGGCGGCGTTGTTGTATAGAATATCGCGTTTTTGCTCTTCGGTGAGGAAAGGGGCGGTTTCAATAGCCGTAATTCCTTCCTCGATGGCACCGGGCCAATGCATCTGGTCAGACCCGAACATGATGCGGCGATGAAAGCCTGCCTGCACAATTCGCCTGAGGTAATCGTGGAAAGCTTCCCTGGGCAAAACGAAACATATTACGCCCACATCAGCATACACCTGGGGGTGATTGTAAAGCACTGCGATTAAATGGTCGGCCAGAGGCCATCCTGCATGCATGAGGTTGATGCGCAGGCGCGGGTGACGGACTGCTACTTCCTCAATTTCGAAAGCGCTGTGCATCCGGCCAAGGTGGTTGTTAACGCCTGGCAGGTAGGATGCCCCGGGAGGGCCTGTGCCAATATGGATGCCCAGGGGGATATCCAGCTCTTCCAGTATTTCCAGATAGGGGGCAAGGCGCTGGTCGTTGGGCGAAATGCCTTGGTATGCAAGGGTTACCTCGCCGAATACCCTGTATTTTCCGGTTTCGAGCATTTTTCTTACTTCAGCCGGGGGTGGCCAATTGTCGATGTGGCCGTAGAGCATCCAGGATGGGATGATATGATCTCCTCCGTGCTCAATAAACTCATCAAGCCGGTGTCCGCTGGTTACGCCATAAATATTTCGCCGTTTCAGGATTTCAAGGGTCTGGTCTCTCAGTTCGTCATTGGTCATAGGACTCATAATAGCATTATCACCTTTGGGTTTTGCCAACCATTGCATAACGGTTTCAGCCCATGGCTTTTCGGGATCAAAATCCGGGTATTCGGGATTGCCCCGTGGGATAGAATTTGGCACAGGGCCATTGGCATCAACATTCATGGCGTGCAGGTGCATGTCGATAATGGGTAGTGGTCTTTGGGCAGTTGCTATGTTTGTGAGGGTAAACATTGCTACGATCAATAGGATTGTCTTTAGTCTCTTCATCTTTCTTATTTTAGGGTTTAGTAAAAATAATTTGCAATTAGTTTTCAGAATCTAATCGTTCAATGATTAAAATTAATCCTGCAAAACGGAAAATAAAATACCCTAATGATGTGATGGGGATGAACATAATCAACCAAAATTTCTTCAAAATCACTAACTTTGAACATCTTAAATAATCCTGCATGAAGAAGGTTAGAGTCACTTTCACCACCAAAGAAGAATCAAAAGCCGAAAGCCTGAAGCAGGCACTTGAAATGGAACCCATGGATCGGCTAAGGGTTTTTCTGCAAATGTCAGAACTCTACCTAAACCTTTATCCTCCGAAAGAAACTGAACCAAATAAGAATTTCAATATCTACCCCCGTGAGCGAAAGTAATATCATGCCCTTATCAGCCCGGGAGCTGATCGAGACCGTAGAAGAATTCATTCAGGCAGCCCAGGAAAACAATGTAAGGATGATCCTGATTGGGGGTGGCGCTGTAAATTTTCATGGGGTGCAAAGGCATTCTGCAGACATAGATTTCTGGGTTGAAACAACCACAGAAAACCTGAAAAACCTCGCTCAGGCGTTAAAGCAATTGGGATATGATTTTGATACTTTCCCTATAGAGGTGTTTGATCAAAAGCAAAATATCAGCATACATATTAGCCCCATTTTCAAGATTGAACTTATCACTTATCTGAATTTTGGACTTAGTTTTCAGCAGGTATGGGAAAAAAGTGTGGAATCGAAAATAGAAACGCAAAAGGCAATAAAGTTCAGGGTGCTTTCACTGGAAGACCTCATCACATCAAAGCTGAAAGCAGGCAGGCCAAAGGATATGTATGATGTATTAAGCCTGAGGGAAATTAAAGAAAGAAGAGAATAATGATGTTGGAAACCAAAACAGCCAATGCAGGATGCGCCTTGCTATCAAGTCCGGCCAGAAGAGTTTCATGATCCGCAATTTCAGTCTGCCCTTCTAAATTTAAGAAGTGCTAATTTTTAAAGAAGTCTGATCTCAACCAGTTCAATCAGGATCAGCGTCTCTAATCCTTTCGCACCTTTTGCTCTTGCAATAACAGCTTAACCCTTCCATAGCCCAGATTCATCCAGGCGATAATAATTCCTGCGGTCATAAACATGATCAAGCTGTATATGGCTGGCGAAATGGCCATAACATCATTGTGCAGCAACGTGCTGGCGATCATAATCCCCAGGGTACCGTTCTGTATCCCTGACTCCACGGAGATGGTCACACTCTGGGCCAGGTTCAGCCTGAAAAACCGGGCAGTAAGGTAGCCAATCGAAAGCATTACTGCATTCAAGGCAAGAGCTACAGGCCCAATATCGCGGAAGGAACTCACAAAAATATCGCGGTTGGTATTGATGGCCGCAAAAATGATGAGAAAAAGAAGAATCCCGGAAACAATTTTCACCGGTTTGTCCATCTTATCTGCAAATTTCCTGGCCTTTGCCCTGATGGACATTCCTATGCTTACAGGAATAAGGGTGATCATTGTAAGACGTAGAACGGTATCCAGCACCGGCAGGGGAACATACTCACCCTGCTGAAGGAAATAGGACAGGGAAAAATTTATGATCAGTGGAATGGTTATTACAGCCACAAGACTTGAGACTGCCGTAAGGCTGATGGACAATGCCGTATCTCCCTTTGAAATATGGCTGATCAGGTTGGAGGTAGGACCACCGGGACAGGCAGCCAGCACCATTATCCCCACAGCGAGATAAAGATTCTGAATACCAAACAGCCAAACCAGTAAAAACCCCACCACAGGCAACACGATAATCTGGTTTACAAACCCCAGTGCCGCCGCTTTGGGATACAATACAACCCTTTTAAAATCAAAAGGTACGAGCGACAAGCCCATACCCAGCATAATAATCCCCAGTGCCAACGGCAACATCAGATCGGTCAAATAATTGGTTTCCATAGCTTAAAAATTAAATACCACAGAGATTCTCTGCAAAAATATCAGACCATCAAAATTAGTCATTTTAAACAAAGAGTCCACCCCGAAAACTTGTTTTCGGCAAATTTGTGCTAATTTTTTCATTTTTAATTGCCTGACATTCAGGTATTAATGTTTGTGTAAATTTGTGTAATTTGTGGATAATAGACTTTTTAGAGTGGACTCAACAAACCATAAAGAAAACCTATAAAGAAGGTAAAGCACTCACACCAGCCCCTCATTTATAGCCTTGGAGACCGCTTCTGTTTGTGAATGGACGTGTAGTTTTTCGTAGATCTTTTTGATGTGGGTCCTGACCGTATCAATGCTGATTCCCAGATCAGCAGCGATCATTTTGTAACTGTTGCCCTGGCTGAGGGTCAGCAGGATTTCTTTTTCGCGCTGGGTAAGGTTATAGGGATTCTCACTGGCAAGCTTATGCATGGATTTAACAACCAGCCTTGCCACCTCAGGTGAGAGTGGGGCCCCGCCGCGCATCACTTCATCAATGGCATCAAACAGCCTGGCTGAAATGTGCTTCTTGAGCAGATACCCTGAGGCTCCCGCCTTTATTGCATTTAAAACATTTTCTCCATCATCAAAAACAGTGAGGATTATAATAGCCACCTCAGGTAAAATCCCCCGCACAATTCTTGTTGCTTCAATCCCGGTACGCCCCGGCATTTCAATATCCATCAGAATCAGATCGGGCAGCGTATCCTCTGCATGTTGCTCAATATCACCGGCATTGTCATAGGCCC
>SLIL01000448.1 GCA_007135645.1 Bacteroidales bacterium | reverse complement strand
TAATCAGGCAACAGTTCGTTAATTCCATGCCTTACCGCGTAGCGGTTGAATTATTGTAGAAAATATTGCACACTTGTTCTATTTTACCGCGTAGCGGTTACACTTTAAATCATAATGTGTCAAAGTAGAAATAATCTGAAATTTTTCAATAGCCGCTATTTGTAAAAAGCATAAAAAATAAAAAGGAGTCGCAAAAAATAGGGGAGTACAACAAAAAAAGATAACAAAAAATTAAAATAGTAATAAAAAAATAGGGGGTGTTGAAAAAAATAATGCATATATTTGCAGCACAATTAAAATTTTAACCACAAAAACAAACCCCCATGAAAAAACAAACCATGCTATTGGTATGCGCTATTATGACCTGCGCATCGAGTGTGCCCAACCTCCGGGCGCAAGAAAACTCCTCCTCTAACTTTTCCTTTGGTGCGGATATGGTTAGCCGCTACATATGGAGGGGTATAAATCTTGGAGGAAGTTCTCCTCATATTCAGCCCTTTATCGAGTATTCTTTTGGTGAAACCGGACTGGCTGTTGGTGTCTGGGGATCTTATTCCCTGGGGCTTAATGCCGGGGCAGAGGCAGATCTATATGTTTCCTACACCCCTGTGGACTGGCTAAACATCACCATTACTGATTATTTCTTTCCTCGGGATATCCCTTTTGAGCGCAACGATTATTTCAATTTCAAACAAGACGAGACCGATCATACCATAGAAGCCATGCTTACAATAGGTGGTTCGGATGAGATCCCCTTTTATGCCACTTTTGCCATTAATCTTTACGGGGCCGATGGTATTAATGAAAGTGGAGATAACTACAACGCCAAGTATATCGAAATAGGTTATCTGGGCAGTTACCAGGAGTTTGAGTTTTCTCTGTTTGCGGGTCTTGCACCTGACAATCCCCAAACAGATGAAGGAGGTATAGGCTGGTATGGTGATGATGCGGGATTGATCAACCTGGGGTTTACTTTGGGCAAAGACGTGGATTTTGCGGGAAAGAAATTCCCGGTTTTTTCCTCTCTCATATTCAATCCTGAAGCCGGAAATATTCATATCGTGGCCGGAATATCCTTTTAAAATAAGTACCCACAAAAACAAAAGAAGTATTATGAAAAAAATCGAAGCCATTATCAGAAAATCAAAATTTGATGAAGTAAAGAAAGCGCTTCATGAATCAGGGATCGATTTCTTCTCATTCTGGGAAGTTACAGGTGTTGGGAAGGCCCGTGAAAGTCGTGTTTACAGGGGAATTGCCTATGATACCAGCTCCATTGAACGTTTGCTGCTTTCCATTGTAGTGCGCGATATCAACCTCAAACCCACCGTACAGACAATCCTTAAGGCAGCCAAAACCGGTGAAGTGGGCGACGGAAAAATATTTGTTTCAGATATCGCACAGTCTTACCGCATACGCACGGAAGAAGAGGGAGACGAATCTTTGTACATAAAAGAATAATAACCACAAAAACCACAAATTATGGATGAAAAAACTACTACTGTTGTTGAAATATCTTCGGCCATGATCGAAGAGCTTGCCGCTTCCATTAACAATGTATGGGTGCTGATTGCCGCTATCCTGGTTATGTTTATGCAGCCCGGTTTTGCCATGGTAGAGTCAGGCTTTACCCGCAAAAAGAACACAGCCAACATTTTGATGAAAAACCTCATGGACTTCTCCATCGGGGCGCTGATATACTGGATCATTGGTTATTCCGTAATGTATGGTGACTCATTGTGGGGATTCATCGGAAAGCCCAACCTGATGTTTTTTAACAGCGATGGCATCGGTGATTATGCTGATAAGACAGATATTCTGTTTCAAACTGTTTTTGCCGCTACGGCAGCAACCATCGTTTCGGGGGCTATGGCCGAAAGGACCAAATTTCAGGCATACCTTATTTTTTCTTTTTTCATTACTTTAATTATTTATCCTGTATCGGGGCATTGGCTTTGGGGTGGAGGATGGTTGGATGAGCTGGGTTTTATGGATTTTGCCGGCTCTACCATAGTACACTCTGTAGGCGCCTGGGTTGGATTAGCAGGTGCCATCATCATTGGGCCACGTATTGGCAAATATGTTAATGGCACCCCAACAGCCATTCCCGGACACAACCTCGCTTTCGGGGCCCTGGGGGTCTTTATCCTCTGGTTTGGATGGTTTGGTTTTAATGCAGGAAGCCAGCTGGGTGCAGCGGGCAATGAGAATACCGTTGCCATAGCGCATATTGCACTTACCACCAATTTGTCTGCTGCAGCAGGTGCTGTAGCGGCCATGCTTACTGCTTTTGCACGTTACAAAAGGCCATCCCTCTCCTTGTCGCTCAACGGGGCCCTGGCAGGGCTGGTGGCCATTACCGCCGGCGCCGATGTGGTCTCTCCCGGAAGTGCCGTTATTATTGGCCTTATGGCAGGTGTGATCCTCGTGTTTGGAGTGGAATTTCTGGATCAGAAACTCAGGGTAGATGATCCGGTGGGAGCCATCACCGTGCACGGCATTTGTGGTGCTTTCGGTACCCTTATGGTTGGTGTGTTTGCAGTTGAAGGCGGACTGGCTTACGGGTATGGATTCAACCAGCTGGGTGTACAGGCGATTGGTGTGATTGCAGTATTTGGATGGGCTTTTGTTATGGGTCTGATATTGTTCAAAATACTGAAAGCTACCAACAATCTGCGCGTTTCCAGAAGAATTGAAGAAGAAGGACTTGATATTTACGAACACGGCGAAAGCGTGTATAATTAATCAGATTTTTTACTACACTACTTATTTACTTACCACCAAAACCACAATAACCACAACAACCGGCCGCATGGAGCAATCCGTGCGGCTTTTTATTTGGAGGTCGAAGATTGGTTTAGAGTTTACAAGGTTATTAATGCCAAAAAAGGGATCTGGTTCTCAAAGTAAGTTTTTGCAGGTTGTTTGATAATCATCGCTTCAAGGACAGCAGTTTTGCCACAAACCCTTCGCAATTCATCACCTCTATTTCAGAAAACCAGAAGTCGCCGGTATCTTCGGTAATGATCACGTTGCAGCCAGCATCAATGGCCGCATGGTATTCGAGGCCATCTTCAAAGTCGTTGATCCTGGGGTCGGCTATGCTATTGCTGACTCCGGATGCCAGGTTGGGAGCGATCTTCAGGTTCTGCGACAAAAGCGCTATCTTCTTTTTTGCCAATTTGGCACCGCTCTTCTTTTCTGCAAAATAAAAAGCTATGGCAAGGCACATGGGAGAGGTATAAACTTCATAGCCTTTGGTTTCTGAAAGGCTTGCAATTCTTGCTGCACTGGAAAAAACCGGGTACTGTTTGTTTACCAATGCCACCAGAACATTGGCATCCAGGAAGATTTTCATGTCAAGGGTTATTTGCGCGATTCAAAAAATTCCTTTTTCATGGCTTTGCGCGCTTTAGGCCTGGTAGCATATTCAGCCTTGCCTTCGGCAACTTCTGATACCCAATCGGCTATGGGGAGATCCTCCAGCTGCTGGTAATTACCAGAGGTTGCCTTTCGAAGTAAATATTCCATAAACCTTGACAAGCTGATGTTCTGGGATGCGGCAAACTCCTTGGCCTGCTGAATCACTTCCCGGTCAAATGATAAAGTTACTTTTGCATCCATAACATGGTTTTTGAATGTTGTACGGCAAAGATAAAAAAATATTACGTATAATTTGTGATTTTCTTAACTGAGGTTAAAACAAAAACCTGATTGTTTCCAATTGTAGCAAAAAAAGCAGGTTTATTGTACTTTATGGGGATTGGGTTGCCGGTTGTTGTGATGGTTTTTGAAGAATTCAATTATGTTTTGTTTCTCCTGGTCGGTGAAGGTATTGGAATAACATCGTTTAAAAACTTCGATCTTCAAATCCAGATCATTGATGCCGGGATTGTTCTGTTTAATATTTCCTTCCATCACCTTTCGACCAAAAGAAATCAATTCAACACCCAATAGAAACCTTTCTGAGATTGTTTTTCTTTGGAATATCTCATGCTGAATCTTCTGAATCTCCGGTGTTGTGTCAAGCATTACTAATAAGATTATATGTGTTTAAGTTTAATTTCTTGCACCAATATGAGATGTATTCCTTGTCAAGATCTTCGATCGCTAACAGGCTCATACCTTATTTCACAGTATTGCTCACAAACGCCACCTTTTTACCATCGGGCGACCATGATGGAACGTTGATGGTGCCCTGCCCGCCATAAAGGTGCGCAATTACCCTGGGTTGAAGGGTTTCAGCGTCCATGATACGCAGCATAACGTGCTTGTAATAGGGATGGTCGCCGGGTGCCACATCGGGCATGTAGGAAAGGAAGATGATCTGGCTGTCGTCGGGCGATGGGTGTGGAAACCAGTTTTGGTATTCATCATTTGTGATCTGCACCGGGTCGCTGCCATCGGCATTCATCCGCCATATCTCCATGCTGCCTGTTCGTTCGGAGTTGAACCAGATATAATTCCCGCAGAAAGAGTATTCGGAGCCATCGTCCAGACCCGGGCTGTCGGTCAGCTGCACTTCTTCGCCCCCGGTTGCCGGAATGCGGTAAATATCCCACTGTCCGTTTCGGTGAGCAGTGTAGATCAGGTATTTGCCATCGGGCGACCAGCCATGCCAGTAAGATGGGCCTTTATCGGTTACCCTGGTGGGGGTGCCTCCTTCGATGGGCAGCGTAAAAATGATGGAATTCTGTCCGGGCGGCAGGTCGTCCACATGGTGGCTGATGACCAGTTGCGTGCCATCGGGAGAAATACCATGGTCGTTGTTGAGCGAAGTGGCAAAACCGGTATTGATCTGCTCTTTGATACCACTGTCTATGTAAACCCGGTACAGCAATCCACGCCCGTTCACGATCAGGTATTTGCCATCGGGCGACCAGTTGGGTGCTTCCAGGTTGTCGGATGTTTCGTAAACGATCCTTCTCAAACCGGTTTCCACATCCAGTATCTCAACCCTTGATCCGGCAAAATCGCTGTATGGAACAAACCCTTCCCCGACAGGAATGGAAAGCCTCGTGTTGGAAAATACGGCAGTTTCAAGCACATCGGCATTGTGCGAACAAACAAAAAGTCCCACATAATATTCTTCATCAGGCCAGTCAAGCAAAATCTCTCCTGTTTTGGCCAGCGGATCACCCGGTTTGCAAGCCTGCACCAGGATTTTGTTGCCGGTTCTTTCCAGCTGAAGGATAGGGGCGAAACTATCAGCATGCCGGATCTCATCTGTTGGTCCGCCCGGTTCCTGTCTGTATTGCATAGAAACAAGCCCGTCGCCATGAAAAGCGGCACTCACATAAGGCGATGAAGGATCCAGGGACCGGCGGATGATCAGCCCGGCTTTGCGGTGGTCATCCACCCCATCACCCAAAAAATCAACCATGGAATAGAGGATAAAGTCACCCTTAACCTTTGTCCATACAAAATGAAACTCATCATTATCGTACCACATATTGGTGCCGCTGCCCGAAATTTTGTATTGTTCGGTTTCAGGATTGAAGATAACTTTTCCCTTGTGTTTTACTGCACCTATATCGGTGGCAGAAGTAAATATTCCCATGTCAGGTTCCTTTTGCATATTACACTGGATGAATACAATTGCAATAATAATTAAAATGCTGAATTTAAATAACTTTCCCATGGTGTTTTTCTTAAGTGATTGACTTTCGTTTCTATCAAAAATAGAAATAAATAGCGAAAACTTTATATGTTTTCTTTTCTTCTTGTTTTTCTTTTGCACCACTAATCACCTCTTTAATCAATGTAAGTGCCTATCATGCTGAGTCTACTCGTCCTGAAATCGGCGTAAGATGCGTTAATGATAAAACTACGATCAATCATTCTGCTTTTTTTAAAATTCTTCTACTTTTTGCTTGATCAAAAAGTAGCAAAAGATCAAGGCTTCGCATCTTTAATGTGGTAATAATTTGATTATTT
>SLIL01000183.1 GCA_007135645.1 Bacteroidales bacterium | reverse complement strand
GGCAGGGGCATGTCGTTTTCCATGGGAGATGTTACTGTTCCTGTTACCCTTATGGTTTGGGCATTTAATGCACCAAAACATAAAGTCAGTAAAACAATACTTATCAGAATCTTTTTCATAAATGTTGAATTGATTAATGTTGATTTTGCTTTGGTTTAATTCCTACAGGAATTTTGAAGATGCAAGTATAAGAAGTTTTTTTTAAATTTTTAATTAATAGTCTCTTAAGTTTTGTTGTAAACTATCATGTAGCAGTTTACGTATATTTTTGTGCTGCGTACATCTGAACCAATCATTGGTTTAAATTATTCGTTTGCCGTTTTAGCGAAGGAGAAAAAAGGATATTTTTTTATTCACATCCGCTTTATGCAAAATCTATTAATTTTGCAGGCTGCCGGCAATGGATAAAATGATGCTGGCAACAGGTTAACAAAGAGTTTTCAAATAATCAACATAGAATATTGTCGTAAAATGGAACAGTTGAAAAGGCAGAAAGTGTATGACCTGCTGAAGGTTAAGGATGAAACACTGCTAAACGGGCAGGTAAATGTAAAAGGATGGGTACGCACCAAAAGGGGTAACAAGAATGTAGCATTCATCGCCCTGAATGATGGGAGTATTATTCATAATATCCAGGTGGTAGTGGATGTGCAGAGTTTTGGTAATGATGAGTTGCTTAAGAAAGTAACCACCGGTTCATGTATTTCGGTAAATGGGAAGCTGGTAGAGTCAAAAGGTTCGGGGCAAGCGGTAGAAATTCTTGCTGAAGAGATTCAGCTCTATGGCACAGCTGATGCCGAAACATACCCTTTGCAGAAAAAAGGCCATTCCCTTGAGTTTCTGCGTGAGATTGCCCATTTACGTCCCCGTACCAACACCTTCGGGGCCATATTCAGGATCAGGCATGCCCTCTCTTTTGCCATTCACCGGTTTTTTAATGAGCTGGGCTTTTATTATCTGCACACCCCTATTATTACCGGCTCTGATGCCGAAGGTGCAGGAGCAATGTTCAGGGTTACCACGCTCGATTTACATAATGTGCCCCACACCCCTGAAGGAAAAATTGATTTTACACAGGACTTTTTCGGTAAGGAAACCAATCTTACCGTAAGTGGCCAGCTGGAAGGTGAGCTGGGTGCGCTGGCCCTTAGCAACATTTATACTTTCGGGCCCACATTCAGGGCTGAAAACTCTAATACCTCAAGGCACCTGGCCGAGTTCTGGATGATCGAACCGGAAATGGCCTTCTACGACATCCACGATAACCAGGACCTGGCTGAGGATTTTTTGAAGTATCTTATTAAATATGTATTGGAGAACTGCCCCGACGATCTGGAGTTTCTACAGAAAATGTACGACAATGAGCTGATCAGCAGATTGCAGTTTGTAACAGAAAATACGTTTGAGAGACTTTCTTATACAAAGGCCATAGAGATCCTGGAACAGTCGGGTCAGAAGTTTGAGTTTCCGGTGAGCTGGGGTGTTGATCTGCAATCGGAGCATGAAAGGTACCTTGTGGAAAAGCATTTTAAAAAACCCGTGATCCTTACCGATTATCCCCGTGAAATCAAGGCGTTTTACATGAAGCAGAATGATGATGGCAAGACGGTTAGGGCCATGGATGTCTTGTTCCCCAAGATAGGCGAGATCATTGGCGGCAGCCAGCGCGAGGAGGTTTATGAAAAGTTGCTGGCAAGGATCAGGGAAATGGATATTCCCGAAAAAGATGTATGGTGGTATCTTGAAACCCGTAAATTTGGCACCGCTCCTCACAGTGGGTTTGGGCTGGGTTTTGAAAGGCTCATGCTCTTTATTACAGGTATGGGCAATATCAGGGATGTAATTCCCTTCCCACGCACTCCCTTCAATGCTGAATTTTAACATTCAGACGGATCGGGTCTCAAAAAAAATTCTTAATTTGGCATTCAAATAACGCGTGAAACAGGAAAATAAAAAACTCAAAAGTTGAATTTAAATCATGTTGAAGCAAAGGTTACAGCAGAAACTCCTGCAAAAGCTTTCCCCGCAGCAGATACAGCTTATGAAACTGCTGCAGCTTCCTACTTTGCTGCTTGAACAAAGGATCAAAGAGGAGATTGAGGAAAATCCGGCACTTGAAGAAGGTGTAGAGGATGAATATGAGGAGTTTGAAGAGAGCCAGGCTGATGATTTTGATGATGACTTTGATCCTGATGAAAAGGATTTTGACGAACCCGAAAATGATCCTGACAATGAATTTGATATCAGCGATTACATAGAAGATGACGAAATCCCCAACTATAAGCTTTCGGCCAATAATACCAGTGCTGATGATGAACACAAGGAGATCCCCATGTCATCATCCTTCAGCTTTCAGGAACATTTGCTGAGCCAGTTGGGGCTGAGGGATCTGTCGGAGCAGGAAGAGATCGTTGCCCAGCATATTATCGGAAATATTGATGATGCAGGGTATCTGCAGCGGGATATCCACTCTTTGATCGACGACCTGGCCTTTTCGCTCAATATCAACACCAACTTCAAAGAGGTACTGGGTATGCTGCGTGTAATCCAGGAGTTTGATCCGCCGGGTGTAGGGGCCAGGGACCTGCAGGAATGCCTTTTATTGCAGATCAGGAGAAAAACACCACGTACTCCCTCCTTAGAAAACGCTACCGTGCTGCTGGAGAAAAACTTCAATGATTTTACCAAGAAGCATTATCAGAAAATTCAGAAAAAGTACAATTTTACCGATGAAGACCTTAAGGATGCCATTGATGAGATCCTTAAGCTCAATCCCAAGCCCGGTAATACGCTTACAGAATCAGGCAGGTCAGCCCAGTATGTAGTACCCGATTTTATTGTTTCAGGCACCAATGGCGATCTGGAACTCAGCCTGAATTCACGCAATGCGCCCGAACTCAGGATCAGCCGCACCTACACCGATATGCTTGAAACCATGGCTGGCAACAAAACCAAAGGAAATCCCCGTGAAAAGGAAGCCATGATGTTTGTGAAGCAGAAACTGGATGGCGCAAAATGGTTTATTGATGCCATAAGACAAAGACAAAACACCTTGCTGGTTACCATGGAAGCCATCCTGGAGTTTCAAAAGGAATATTTCCTGACGGGCGATGAGACCAGGATCCGTCCTATGATCCTTAAAGATATAGCAGATATTGTGCAACTTGATATCTCTACCATATCACGGGTTGCCAACAGTAAATATGTTCAAACACCCTATGGCACATTTCTCTTAAAGACATTATTCTCTGAATCGCTGCAAAACGAAGAAGGGGAAGAGGTTTCTACGCGTGAGGTAAAGAAGATCCTCCAGGATTGTATAGGCGCTGAAAACAAAACCAAACCGCTTACCGACGAACAACTCACCAAAATACTAAAAGACAAAGGGTACAATATTGCCCGCAGGACTGTGGCAAAATATCGCGAACAGTTAAATATTCCGGTAGCAAGGCTAAGAAAGGAGCTGGTTTAATGGGGCAATACCGCGGTGATTTGTGGGCAAGGCTATCCAGTATGATCTTTCATCCCATGATCATGCCAACTCTGGCAGTTGCAATACTGTTTGCCATACCCAGTTACGTTTCATTCTCTACCCCCGTGGGAGTAAGAAGGCTGATCATAGGGCTGGTGTTTGCCAACACCTGCATAGCCCCTTTTCTGGTTATTCTGCTCATGAAAAAAACCGGCCTCATCAGTGACGTGATGCTAAACAATCGAAGTGAGCGGGTTTATCCCATAATGGTGAGCGCATTTTTTTACCTTTTTACATATTACCTTTTCAGGCAGGCCAACCTTCCCTCTTTGCTCAATTACTTTATTATGGGTGCTACATTGCTTGTTTTACTTGGCTTTGTCATCACATTTTACTGGAAGATCAGTCTTCATATGATCTCAATGGGAGGGTTTACAGCATACCTCATAGTGCTCTCCTTTTTGCTGGGTTATGAAATGCACCTGATGATTATTGCAAGCATATTAGCCTCAGGAATACTTGGAAGTGCACGGTTAAAATTAAATGCCCATAAGCCATCCCAGGTTTATGCGGGATATCTTACGGGCATTGTGGTAATGTTTGTTCTGTTTTATTACCTGAGAGGGTAATTGCTTAAGGTCAGTTTATCAGAAAACAATAAACGTCAGACCCACACTCATAAAGCTTGCTTCAGCAGCATTGTTTCCTTCAAAAATATCTGTCAGTGCGATAAATGTATTGAGGTTTACCCTTCCAAGACCTATGCGGCCATGAAAGCCAAGCATAAACGATTCAACGTTCTCAAGGTTACCCTCTTTTAACTTAAAATCCCTCCCATTGGGCTGCAACTCTCCCACATATTTGCTGTGGGCATTTACGAGCAGGCCGGCTTTTACCCCTGCATGGATGCGAAAAGTACGGGCAATATTGCGGGTGCGATACCTGAATTCAACGGGTACATTGATATAGTTGAGGCTGATCTTGTTGTTGCTGTAGTCGAGATTGTCAGGTATTTCAAGGAAAAGGTGCCTGTTCTCAACCCATTCGTACCAATGGTTACTGTACAGGTTGTGACTGGCAAAGCCCAGGCCGGCAGCGAAGCTGAAATTGGAAGTGCCTAATGGAAACTCCTGTATATAATCAATGCCAATACCCCTGTTAATGGTGCGGGTATCCATAGCCTGGGGCAGATCAGACCAGATATCGGAAAATAAGTTGATGATCAATCGGTCTTTGGGGCGCATGGGGGTTCGATCCTGAGCAGGAAGCATACCTGCAGCCAGGCTGAATAAAATTACAAACACAATGGTCTTCTTCATAGCAAGTAGTTTATATTTCTGATTGTATAAATTAAATTTGATTTAATGAGACGTTGCAATCTCAAAATTAATGCCATTTTTCGAATTACAGAAAAAGGATTTTGATCAATGCTCCATTTTAATAACCAACTTGCCTTTTACCCTGCCCGTCTCAATATACTTGTGGGCCTCTGCTGCCTGATCAATGGGGTAACTTTTGTCTATATGCGTCCTGAGCTTACCTTCTGCCATCATTTTTGCCAGAAAATCGAGATCTTTATGGCCAGGCTTGCACATGATAAAAGAGGCCTTTCGGCTTCTCAAAAAGGCCGTGGCTTGCTGAAAAAATGTTGCCGGGGATGGTACGGTGGTTACATAGCTTCCTCCCTTTCTCAGGATTTTCCTGCATTTCCCCAGCGATGACATGGCAACCGCATCAAAAACAATATCAAACTGTTTTGAAGACCTCGTGAAATCTTCCTTCGTATAATCAATGACATGATGAGCACCAAACGCTTTAACAAATTCCACATTTTTTGAAGAGCATACTGCGGTTACCTCGGTTTCGAAATACCGTGCAATCTGAATGGCGTATATCCCAACTCCTCCCGATCCTCCATTGATCAGCACCTGCATACCTTTCTGTATCCCTGCATTTTCGCGCAAGGCTTGCAGTGAAGTTAGTCCTGCAAGAGGCACAGCAGCAGCTTCTTCAAAGCTAAAACCTGAAGGGATCAGGCTCGCAAGGTCTTCTTTTATGCACAGATATTCTGCATAACCTCCCCCGGCCATGCTCAACATAGCAAAAACCTTATCACCTGCCTTTATCCTGCTGGTGCCCGAACCTGCTTTCTCTACGATGCCTGCCATATCACCACCAGGTGTTCGTGGAAATTTTCCGGGTGCAATAAACTTCAGGCTGCCATTCCGAACCTTGTAATCCACAGGGTTAACGGCTGCGGCCATATTCCTTATCAAGATCTCTCCGTTTTCCGGCTCCGGAACAGGAGCATCCATTATCTGCATCACCTCCGGTGGGCCATATTGGGTGTAAACTACCTTTTGCATAATTCGATCAGTTTTGTTTTGCAAAGCGAAATTAACATTTCTTTTTTTCTACCCCTTAACCATTGAATGCACTCTAAATAGTCTTTTTTAATGCTATTGATAAAACGACCCTTTATAACTCGCATAAATTTAATAGGTTGCGAGCTCCCCCTCATAGGGGGATGGGGGGTATTTTACTTTTCGGAGTGGACTCACCATTTAATTGACATAATCTATTTTCTATTCAGAATCATACCTGATGTAACAAATTAGTACAGGTAAATTATAAAGTTAAATCGGGGTACTGTTTTTAAACAAAAAGATTTTTAAATTGTTCCAAAACTGACTTCACAATGCAGAATTTAATATTGTGATCATAAACAATTAGTTCTGTAAGTTTTCCTTGAGAAATCAAATAATCATACATATCCTTTTGTTAACAATTTAATGGAGTTATGGAAAAAATTAATGGAAATCATATTCATGATGATGAGCCGCCCGAAGTAATTTATGTTTATGATGCATTGTGTGGCTGGTGTTATGGGTTCAGCCCGGTAATAATGCAGCTCAGGAAAGAATTCTCTGACAAGGTTGATTTTCTGGTATTATCCGGTGGTATGGTACGGGGAAAAGATGTAGTTCCTGTTTCTCACATGGCCGACTTTTTAAAAGATGCCCACAAGGTAGTTGAACGTACATGTGGGGTTGAATTTGGGGAAAAATTTATCAGTGATATTCTGCAAAAAGGAGAGGCCATGTTAAATTCGGTTCCTCCCTCAAAAGCACTTGCCGCATTTCGCCTTGAAATGCCAGAAAAGGATATTGATTTTGCTTCGCGCATACAAAAAGCTATCTACTATGATGGGATCCATTCCGATGATACTCACGCCTATGGCAGGTTGGCTGCTGAGTTTGACCTCAATCAGGATGAGTTTATAAAATCTATGAACTCTGATGCAATAGCAGAAATAGTGGAAAATGAGTTTAAAATGGTGGAAAGCATGGGAGTAAAGGGATTTCCAACGCTGTTGCTGAAAAAGGGGAAACAAATTGATGTCCTGGTAAGGGGATACAAAGACTACGATACTGTTGCCCGGTTGCTTCAGAATGCACTCTCACAATAAATGCTTCAGGAAATACCATCAGTAATTTTTGCATCACAAATGCCCAATTGTGAAACTTTTCCTGTTTGATTATTTTGTTTTTCAATCCAACGAAATTTTCTCAATTATTTTTACTTTTGCGCTCACAAAATCATTTTATCGGAACCCCAAAATAATTCATTAAACTATGGGAAGAGCATTTGAATACCGACGGGCTGCAAAGGAGAAACGCTGGGACAAGATGTCCAAAGTATTTCCTAAGCTTGCCAAAGCAATTACAGTGGCAGCAAAGGAAGGTGGGACGGACCCTGATCTTAACTCAAGGCTCAGGGCAGCCATACAGAATGCCAAGGCGCAAAATATGCCTAAGGATAACGTAGAAGCAGCGATTAAGCGTGCAGCAGGAAAGGATGCCGATAACTATACAGAAATTGTGTATGAAGGGAAAGGCCCTCATGGGGTGCTGGTAGTGATTGAATGTGCTACAGATAACCCTACCCGTACCATTGCCAACATAAAATCGTATTTCAATAAAGCCGGAGGTGGACTTGTACCGACTGGCTCTCTTGATTTCCTTTTTTCCAGAAAAGCGGTGTTTCAGTTTGAGCAAAAGGATGATATTGATATAGAAGAAATGGAACTGGAGCTTATTGATGCAGGGCTGGAAGAGATAGAAGTCAATGAAGGCACTGTTTATCTTTACGCTGACTACAAGGATTTTGGATCGCTAAACCAGGCCCTTGAAGATAAAGGGATTGAAGTTACAAAGGCCAATCTGCAGCGTATACCCAATTCGCCGGTAGAGTATACAGAAGAACAGCTTGAGGAGATTGATAAGTTGCTGGATAAAATTGAGGATGACGACGATATTCAGGCGGTATTTACCAATATTGCCTGAAAAGGCTGATCTCCAATGACCTGTAAAGTAATAGCAAGAGTTAGCAGCGTGCTTTTGCATGGGTCAGAAGCAATATTTTATGTGTACTTCCCGTTTAAACAATGATTTTAGCAACATATATCAGTATCAGATTGAATGTATGTTAAAAATATGCCCGCTTTGGGTCATTTCTTATTATCTTCGCATTTTGCAATTGGTTTCTATTTGATTATTAAATACTTATTCACCACCAATTCCCCAATAAATGGACTTTAAATCATACAGGACAGTTAACAACATTCTCGGTTGGTTAATGTTTTTGACTGCTGCGGCAGTTTTTATGCTCACTCTCGAGCCCACAGCAAGTTTCTGGGATGCCGGAGAGCGTCTGGCTACTTCCTTTAAGCTGCAGGTTGCCCACCCTCCCGGAGCACCACTATATCAAATGATGGCACGTATGTTTTCGTTGCTTGCAATGGGAGATGTAACGCGCGTTGCCTACTGGATCAATGCCATGTCGGCTGTGGCAGGTGGGCTCTCAGTGATGTTCCTTTTCTGGACAGTAGGTATGCTGGGGCACCGTATCCTTAAAATTCAGGCGGATGTTTCAAATCCAAAAACCTGGGCTGTATGGGGTGCAGGAATGGTGGGCGCACTAACACTTACCTTCAGCGATTCATTCTGGTTTACAGCCGTTGAAGCGGAGGTATATGTAACATCACTTTTCCTTACTGCTTTTGTATTCTGGGCCATTTTAAAATGGGAAGCCACCGAACATGAACCCGATTCCCTTAAATGGCTGGTAATGATAGCCTTTATTATCGGGTTATCCATTGGTGTTCACATGCTTAACCTGCTGGCGATTCCGGCAATTGTGTTCGTGTACTATTTCAAAAAGTTTGAACCTACCCGCAAAGGAATTATCATTACCGGAATTGTTGCCGTAGCCATCCTTGGCTTTATACAAGCTGTTTTTATTCCCGGGGTTTTAACACTCGACTGGTGGTTTGAATTATTCTTTGTCAACAGCCTTGGGTTGCCTTTTCATTCAGGAACTTTCTTTTATTTTATCTTTATAACCGGACTGATCGTCTATGGGTTGCACTATACGCACAAAAAGAAGAAAGTCATTTTCAACACCATCATCCTTGCATTGATGTTTATTCTCATTGGATATACTTCTTTCCTGATGCTGGTGATCCGCTCCAACGCGCATGTGCCCATCAATGAAAATGCGCCAAAGGATGCCCTTGCACTCAAAGCTTACCTTGGACGCGAGCAATATGGCAGCTGGCCACTACTTTATGGCCCCTACTATAATGCACCCATTGAAGGGGTGGAGGATGGAAATCCGGTATGGCGAAAGGACGAAGAGCTGGGGCGCTACGTCATTATTAATCGCAGGGAAGGTACCGAACCGGTATTTAATCCTGAATTTATGACTGTTTTCCCACGGATGCACAGCAGCCGGAGCCATCTGCATATCAGGGCTTATGAAAACTGGGGAAGGGTTACCGGAAGGCCGGTAAGGGTTATTGGAAGAGACGGCAACCCGCAGGTGATCAACAGGCCAACCTTTACCGAGAATCTGCGCTTTTTCTTCAGTTACCAGCTTGGCCACATGTATATGCGGTATCTGATGTGGAATTTTTCGGGCCGCCAGAATGATATCCAGGGACATGGAGAGCCCAACCGGGGTAACTGGATGACCGGTATAAAACCCATTGACAGCATGTTCCTTGGGCCGCAGGATAATCTGCCCGAAAGTATTACATCCAATCCAGGGCACAGCAAGTATTACATGCTGCCCTTTATTCTGGGTATCATTGGGCTGGTATTTCAGGCACGGCGAAAACCTGACGATGCCCTTGTTGTGGGTCTGTTGTTTTTCATGACCGGAATTGCCATCATCATTTACCTGAATCAAACGCCCTATCAACCCAGGGAAAGGGATTATTCCTATATTGGCTCTTTTTATGCCTTTGCTATATGGGTAGGCCTGGGTGCATTAGCTTTTATTGATTTTCTGCAGAAAAAGCTTGGAGGAAAATATTCTGCCATTGCAGGCACTGCCCTTTGCATTTTGCTGGTACCCACCATCATGGCAAAGGAAAACTGGAACAATCACGATCGTTCAGGAAGATATACCACCCGTGATGTGGCTATCAACTACCTGGAATCGTGCGCCCCCAATGCCATAATATTTACCATGGGAGACAATGACACCTTCCCCCTGTGGTATGCACAGGAAGTGGAAGGGATTCGTACCGATATAAAAGTAGTAAACCTGAGCTTGCTCAACACCGACTGGTATATTGATGGCATGATGCGAAGGAAATTCTATGAAGCAGAGCCTGTACCTTTCAGTCTTGAGCCTCATCAGTATCGTGATGGTACCAGGGATTTCCTCCATTTTATCGAAGACCCCAGGCTCGAAGGGCAATATGTAAACCTGAGAAGTGTGATTAACTTTGTGTCCAACGACGATAATCGTCGCAGGATCGGGCGGTCAATGGAGAACTTCTTTCCCACAAGGAGGTTTCGTCTTCCGGTAGATTCGGCCACAGTGGTCAATAATGGCACCGTTGCGCCCGAAGATGCACACCTTATTGTGGATAATGTAGAGTGGACCTTCCCTAACAGGTCGGGCGGAGTGCATAAAAACAATCTTATGGTGCTCGATTTTCTTGCTACCAATAACTGGGAACGACCGGTTTATTTTGCCATAACCACCGGAGCAGAGGCATATATTGGCCTTGAAGAGTATTTCCAGCTGGAAGGGATGGCATACAGGCTGGTACCCATCCGTACACCTCACAGAGAGGCACAAACAGGTAGGGTAAATACCAGGATCCTTTATGATAATGTGATGAACAAATTCCAGTGGGGTAATATGTATGATCCTTCCGTTTACCTCAATGAAGACAATATCAGGCTTACCGTTAATTTCAGAAATGTATTCCACCGCCTTGCCAATGCGCTGCTTGATGAAGGACAGACAGAGAAGGCCGTTGAAGTACTGGATTTTGCCATGGAAATCATGCCTGAGCACAATGTTCCTTACAATTATTTTACTCTGATGATCGGTGAAACCTACTACAGGGCAGGCGAACTGGAAAAAGGAAATAAAATTTTTGCACGAATGCTCGATCTTGAAGAACAGAATCTGGCATGGTATTTCTCTTTTGGACCAAGAAGGATCAGGTCGCTGGAACCCAACATGCAGGAATCTCTGGCAATTATTCAGAGAATCAGTCATTTAACAGCCATGGAAGAACAAACCGAACTTGCCGAAATATCAGGCGATGTGTTTGACTACTACTACCAGATGTATATGAGACTGTTTTGACAAGGTATATTGTCTGGTTAAAAAAAATCATTGGAATTAATTGGAATGGTATCAGCAATAGCAAAGCTTAGAATGTAAAAGATCATCCTAAAACCCTAAATTTCAGAACATTTTTTGCGATGTTATAAAAATTGATTACTTTTGCACCATAATTTGCTAATGCATTTTATCCTCAGGGGACCGGTTAAAGTCCCCTGTTTTATTGGATACAACTTACAGATACAAAAAATTAAGGGCCTAACCCGATGATTCAAAAGTCAAAAATTATCGAAATTGTTGATCAACACCTTGGCGAGTCTCCACTTTTTTTGGTGGATGTGAAGGTTTCAGGCACCAACCATATCAGTGTTTTTATTGATGGTGATGATGGTGTGCCCATCAGTTCGTGTATTGAGCTAAGCCGGCACATTGAGTCTTGTTTTGACCGGGAGGAGGAAGACTTTGAGCTGGAAGTTTCATCAGTAGGGGTGTCAAGGCCCTTGTCAATGCCAAGACAGTTTAAAAAAAATGTGGGTCGCGAAATAGCATTCGTTAATCAGGATGGGAAGAAAGAAATTGCAACCCTTATTGCAGCAGATGATGAGACCTTTACCATTGAAAAACCAGTGCCAAAAAAGAAAAAAAAGAAAGATACACCTCCCGAAGACCCTGTGGTTAAGCTGCCTTACGATGCAGTGAAGGAAGTGAAGGTTCAGGTGTCATTCAAAAGTAAAAAAGAAGATCAAAATAAATAATCTATTATAGACAAACCTGTTTTTATTAATAAAACTGACAGATGGAAAGTATAAATTTGGTTGAATCGTTTTCTGAATTTAAGGAACTCAAGAACATAGACCGTCCCACCATGATGCTTATTGTAGAAGATGTATTCCGCAATATGCTGTTGAAAAAATACGGCTCGGCAGACAATTTTGATATCATTGTCAATATCGATAAGGGAGACCTTGAAGTTTGGCGAAACCGTATCATTGTTGAAGATGGAATGGTTGAAGATCCCAATGAGGAGATCGAATATTCAGAAGCCATAAAAATTGAGCCCGATTTTGAAATAGGTGAAGAGGTTTCAGAGCCGGTAAAGATGTCGGACTTTGGACGCAGGGAGATTCTGTCTATCAGGCAAAACCTGGCCACAAAGGTACTTGAGCTGGAGAAGGACAGTGTATATAGAAAATACCAGGAAAGAGTTGGGGAGATCATTACGGCTGAGGTATATCAGGTTTGGAAAAAGGAGCTGCTGGCTCTTGATGATGAAAACATTGAGCTTATCCTTCCCAAGACCGAGCAAATCCCCTCTGATCGGTTTCATAAAGGTGATACAGTAAGAGCTGTTGTGGCGCGCGTTGAAATTAAGAACAACAACCCTTTGATCATCTTGTCAAGAACTTCCAATGTGTTCCTTGAGCGTCTTTTTGAACAGGAAGTACCCGAAGTACACGACGGGCTGATCACCATTAAAAAGATTGTAAGGGCACCCGGCGAGAGAGCCAAAGTGGCTGTGGAGTCGTATGATGACCGGATTGATCCTGTTGGAGCTTGTGTGGGGATGAAAGGATCAAGAATCCACGGGATTGTAAGGGAATTGCGCAATGAGAATATTGATGTGATCAATTTTACCTCCAATCCCAGCCTTTACATAACCAGGGCACTTAGTCCGGCCAAAATCACTTCCATAAATATTGATGAGGCCACCAAAAGGGCCGAGGTGTATCTGAAACCCGACCAGGTTTCCATGGCCATTGGCAAAGGTGGTTTTAATATTAAGCTGGCAGGAAGCCTTACCGGCTATGAGATTGATGTTTACAGGGATACCGACCAGGATTCTGAAGATGTGGATATCCAGGAATTTGCTGATGAAATCGAACAGTGGATCATTGATCAGTTTAAGGCAGTAGGGCTGGATACAGCAAAAAGTATTCTTAACCAATCCCTCTCTGATCTTGTGCTGAGAGTAGACCTGGAAGAAGAAACCATCAAGGAAGTATTAAGCATATTAAGGGCAGAATTTGAATAAATTATATAACTTTGCAAACATTTTTCAAAGGCTCACAAATTATTTTGTAAATCAAAATTCCAACATGACCGAGGGTACCAAAGTATCAAGATTAAGTAAAGTAGCAAGAGAATTCAATATTGGTACATCTACCATTGTTGAGTTTCTTGCCAAAAAAGGCATTTCCATTGACACGAATCCCAATACCAAGATCTCGGAGGATGCCTATCAGATGCTGGCCAAAGAGTTTCAGAAGGAAAAGAGCCTTAAAGATGAAGTGCGCAAAACCGGTCTTAGCTTTAGCAAGAGAGAGAGTATCTCTCTTACCGATGAAAAAGAAGAAGCAGAAAAAGCTGCCAGGCCAGCTGCGCCCCCTGAAGATGATGAACAGGAAGAGCAGGAACTGCTCATAAAAGACATAAAATCTTCTATGGTGGAGCCGCAGAAGGTGGAGAAGGAGAAAGAGGAGCCCGAAGAGGAGAAGAAAGATAAGGTTAAGCTCAGCGGTTTAAAGGTTTTGGGCAAACTTGACGAACAACAACTGTCAGGCAAAGCTGCCAAAAAACCTGCAGAGGAAGAAAAAGAAGAAAAGCCTGTTGCAGAGCAGCCGGTTAAAAAGGAAGAAAAGCCCAAAAAAGAAACAACTCCCAGGCCCCAAAAGCCTGAGGAAGAGGAGCCGGTGAAAAAGGAAGAAGTCCCCAAAGCAGAGGAGAAACCTGTGGAAGAGGCAGTAAAGGCTGAAAAGAAAGAAAAGAAGGTTGCTGAAGAGCCACCGGAAGATAAAAGTGCAACGGCCGAAAAAGAGCCCCGGGAAGAAATAAAAGAATCCACTAAAGAGGTAGATACTGCTTCAGCCCCGCCCGAAGAGAAAACAGAAGATGTTCCGGAGGAAAAGGTTGCGCCTGATAACTTTCATAAAACTGAAGTTAAGAAACTGGAGGGTGTTACCATACTTGGAAAAATTGAATTGCCCGCAGCAAAAGATAAATCCAAAAAGCCGGTTGCTTCATCCACAGACGGAGAAAAGCCCAAAAAGAGAAAGAGAAAGCGCATCCGCAAGGAAAAGGTGCAGGGTGATGATAAGGCTGCAGCAGCAACCAGGGACGATAAAGAAAAGAAAGAAGGCAGACCTGATCAGGACAGAAGATCGCAGAAACAACAGAAACAGGCTGGCGCACAACCTGCAAAAGGAAGAAAAGCGCAGCGAAAAGAGTTTGTAAAGCCTGAAGTAAGTGAAGAAGAGATCTCAAAACAGATCCGCGAAACCCTGGCTTCGCTCAGCGGTACAGGTAAATCCAAAGCAGCCAAGCACCGCAGGCTGAAACGCGATCTTCAGCAAAAACAAAGAATGGAGGATCTGGAAAGGGCTGAAACTGATCAAAAGATCATTCAGGTCACCGAGTTTGTTTCGGCAAATGAGCTGGCTAGTTTGATGAATGTTCCGGTGATAGAAATTATTTCTACCTGCATGAACCTTGGCCTGGTAGTATCCATTAATCAAAGGCTTGATGCTGAAACCATTACCATCGTGGCTGACGAATTTGGCTACGAAGTAGACTTTATCAGTGTTGATGCTCAGGAAAAGGTGGAAGAAGAGGTTGATGATCCCGCCATGCTTAAACCAAGAGCACCCATTGTAACCGTTATGGGGCACGTTGACCATGGTAAAACATCACTGCTCGACCAGATCAGGCATTCCAATGTAATTGCAGGCGAAGCCGGCGGAATCACACAGCATATCGGAGCTTACTCGGTGCAGCAGGAGGATGGAAAAATGATCACTTTCCTCGATACTCCAGGCCACGAAGCTTTTACTGCTATGCGGGCCAGAGGTGCTAAAGTTACTGATGTGGCCATTATTGTGGTTGCAGCAGATGATAATGTAATGCCCCAAACCGTTGAGGCCATCAATCACGCCCAGGCAGCAGGAGTTCCTCTTGTAATTGCCATAAACAAGATCGATAAACCCACGGCCAATGTTGAAAAAGTGAAGGAAGAACTGGCCAATATCAATATCCTGGTTGAAGACTGGGGTGGAAAATACCAGAGCCAGGAGATTTCGGCCAAAGCAGGTGTTAACATTGACAAACTCCTTGAGAAGGTGTTGCTTGAAGCCGAGCTGCTTGATCTGAAAGCCAATCCGGACAGGCTTTCATCCGGTACGGTTATCGAGTCCTCTCTTGACAAAGGACGTGGATATCTGGCAACGATCCTGGTACAGAATGGAACTTTGCGCATAGGAGATATTGTGGTTGCAGGAAATACCCACGGACGGGTCAAGGCGATGTTCAACGAAAGAAACGTGCGGATAACAGAAGCAGGGCCTGCAACACCGGCTCTGATCCTTGGGCTCGACGGGGCTCCCCAGGCTGGCGATACCTTCCATGTGGTTAAGGATGAGCAGGAAGCAAAATCCATTACCTCAAAAAGGCAGCAGCTTATTCGGGAGCAAGGCCTGCGTACACAGAAACATATTACCCTGGATGAAATTGGCCGGAGAATTGCCATTGGTGATTTCAAAGAACTTAATATAATTATCAAGGGTGATGTTGACGGTTCGGTTGAAGCACTTGCGGACTCATTGCTTAAACTTTCAACCGAAGAGGTTCAGGTAAATATTATTCACAAGGCCGTAGGTTCTATAACCGAAGGCGACGTGTTGCTTGCATCTGCATCCAATGCCATTATTGTTGGTTTCCAGGTACGACCATCTCTTGCTGCCCGTAAACTGGCTGAAAATGAAGAGATCGATATCCGGATGTATTCAGTGATCTACAATGCAATTAACGAGATCAGGTCGGCCATTGAAGGAATGCTTGCACCCGAGATTGAAGAGAAGATCATTGCCAACCTTGAAGTCAGGGAAACCTTTAAGATCACCAAAGTTGGAACTATTGCCGGATGTATGGTGCTTGACGGTAAAATACACCGGAATTCCAATATCCGTGTAATCCGTGATGGTATCGTGGTATATACAGGATATCTGGGATCGCTCAAACGATTCAAAGACGATGTGAAGGAGGTTTCCTCAGGGTATGAATGTGGTTTGAACATAGACCGTTTCAATGACATTAAAGTAGGGGATATTATAGAAGCTTATGAAACAGTGGAAATTGCCCGCAAACTTGAATAATGAAAATCAATGATTACACTTAAGGTAAAGATCGATAAAACCCTGGATACTATTACCAGGGATGAGATAAAACTGTTTGAAACAGAAGCTGTATTGCAGCAGAAAAAGGTATACGACAGATCTGGAGCAGGAAATGATTTCCTGGGATGGGTAAATCTTCCTTCCCAGATCACTGAAGAACTCCTAACGGATATTGAACAGACTGCCCAAAAGATCAGGAAACAATCAAAAGTTGTGGTGGTGGTGGGCATAGGAGGTTCTAACCTGGGTGCCAGGGCTGTGATCGATGCTTTAAGCAGCAACTTCCATCTGATGGAATATTCCCGAGGCGAGCATCCGCTTGTGGTGTATGCCGGTCATACTATTTCAGAGGATTATACGCATGAGTTGCTGGAATTCCTCAATGATAAAGACTATTCCATCATCGTGATCAGTAAATCAGGAACCACCACGGAACCTGCCATCGCTTTCCGGCTTCTGAAAAATCATCTGGAAAACAAATTTGGTGATCAGGAGGCAAAAGAAAGGATATACGCAATTACCGATGCCAGCCGGGGTGCCCTCAAAACACTGGCAACAGAAAAATCATACAAAAGTTACGTGATCCCCGACGATGTTGGGGGCCGTTATTCTGTGCTGACTCCCGTGGGACTTCTTCCTGTTGCAGTGGCCGGTTTTGATATCAGGAAGCTGGTTGAAGGAGCCCGTAATATGGAGCAACATCTCAAATCAACTCCGGATCTTTTCAACAACCCTGCTGCACTTTATGCCGTTGTAAGGAATATCCTTTACCGTAAGGGAAAAACAACGGAGATCATGGCTTCCTATTTGCCCAATATGATGTTTATTACCGAGTGGTGGAAGCAGCTTTATGGCGAGAGTGAAGGAAAAGATACCAAGGGTATTTTCCCTGCAGGTGTAAACTTTACAACCGATCTCCACTCCATGGGGCAGTACATCCAGGAAGGGTTGCGAAATATCTTTGAAACGGTGGTGAGGATCGAAAAGACTCGCCACAAAGTTGAAATTCCAACCGATAAGGATGACCTTGACGGACTTAATTTCCTGGCCGGGAAAAGACTCAGCTATGTAAATAAAATGGCCGAAGAGGGTACCATGCTAGCGCATGTGGACGGTGGCGTTCCCAATATCGAGGTGATACTTCCCGAAATAAGCGAGCAAACACTGGGAGAACTTATCTACTTTTTTGAAATGGGATGCGCCATCAGTGGCTATATTCTTGAGGTAAATCCCTTTGATCAGCCCGGAGTTGAAGCTTACAAAAAAAACATGTTTGCTTTGCTCGAAAAACCCGGTTTTGAAAAGCAAACCGCCGAGCTGAAAAAGAGGATTTCCTGACGAAGTAAAACTCATAAACGTTTTTGCCGGGTAATTAACCTGGCACCCATACCAAAAAAATAAATTGCCCAATGACTTTCAAAGTCGTTGGGCAATTCTTGTTTACAGACTTTTTGGTCTTTTAAAATTTATTGTTGGCATGTCTTTTTACCATGTAAAATACCTCGTTTTTCACCTAGGCAAATCAGGTAAAATCTATGCTGTAAATTGTAAAATGATATTCTAATTTTGTTTTTGTAAAACATGTAAGCCAATAATACCAAACTAACCTCAAACTATTGTTATGATGCTATCGGATAAAGAACTGGCATATTTAAGAGAACTGGAAAACAACCAGGAGGTTGTTTATCTTCTAAATACGAGAGAGTGTGAGCTGATCTCAAAGCTTATAAAAAGCTACAAAGAAATCCAGCGGCAGCTCTCAGCGCTGCAGATAAGCCGGTCATAAAAAAGAATTATTATACCACTAACATTTATACTATACACTTATGACCTATAAAGACATTGTTTTAAAGTTGTTGAAAACCAGGGGAGACCTTGTTTGCGTAGAACAACATTTACTAAGTGACTTTTCTGACAATGGTGAATTAGGTGACAGTTTTTCAAAATGGTGCATGATGCATGGGATTGAACATCAAAAGATTGAAGCTGTCGATCCACCAAAGATTCACTTAAAAAAAAAGTTTGACTATCTGAGGAATTGATTGGGAAAACGAATTTTGCACAGCAAAGATTGATAAAAAACTACGCACAGAAAGTACTCGTTGCAAAAAAATAAATTGCAACAGCCTCCCCTCCAAAATAAAGAACCCCGCCAGTTTGACGGGGTTTTTTATTTATGCTGTAGCGGCAATCTGTTCTACTTCTTCTATGCTTCTGGGAATTGGCCTGCCCATCACCTTGTGTCCTGAGTCAGTAACCAGGATATCATCCTCTATCCTTATCCCACCAAAATCGCGGTACTCATTAACTTTTTCGTAGTTGATAAACTCTTTGAAACGACCTTCCGATTGCCATTGATCAATCAGTGCGGGAATGAAATAGCAGCCTGGCTCAATAGTAAGTACAAACCCCGGCTCGTATTTTCTTCCCAGCCTCAGAAACGCCGTTCCGAAAATATCAGATCGCTTGATCTCATCGTTGTATCCCACATAATTCTCTCCGAGGTCTTCCATATCGTGCACATCAAGGCCCATCATATGCCCAAGTCCGTGAGGCATAAACAGGGCATGAGCTCCCTGTTCTACGGCCGATGATGTATCTCCTTTCATAAGGCCAATCTCCTTAAGCCTGTCGGTAAGCGTTGCTGCAGCGAGTAAATGTACACTCAGGTTGGTAACCCCTGGTTTGATAGCTTCGATGGCCTTGAGTTGTGCCTCCAGCACAGCTTCGTAAATATCCTTCTGCCGGGGTGTAAATTTTCCTCCAACAGGTGTGGTACGGGTGTGATCAGAAGCATAGCGCATAGCTGTTTCGGCTCCTGTATCCACAAGCAGCAGGTCGTTTTCCTTCAGTTTATTGCCATGGTAATGGTTGTGAAGGGTTTCTCCTCTTACCGTAACAATGGCCGGGAACGAAAGCATGCCCCCGGCAGCAAGGGCAATCCCTTCTATGGCTCCGGCAATCTCGCGCTCATACACTCCGGGTTTTGCCATTTTCATGGCGGTGGTATGCATGATCCATGCCGTTTCCATGGCCTTCTCAAGCTCTTGAATCTCATTATCATCTTTTATTGACCTGAGGGCCACAACCGCTTTTATCAGATCAACAGATGCCTTTTCCTTTTGAGCACCTGGTTTAATTCCTGTGAGCTCTTCCAGCAATATTTTATTTTCAGCACGGTAGGGGGGCAAAAAATGAATAGTTCTCCCCTGTTTTACAGCCTCTTTTACCGTATCATGAAGCCTGGCGAAGGGCAAATGGTTTGAAACTCCACATAGCGAAGCTTTTTCTTCCGTGGTGATCTGGGGGCCCATCCAGATGATGTCGCCCAGGCTTACATCGTTGCCAAAAAGGTATTCATTGCCATTGTCCAGATCCATTACTGCGGCCATGTTTTGGTAATCCAGGCCATAGAAATACAAAAATGTAGAATCCTGTCGCCAGTGGTAAATATTAGAGGGATAGTTCATGGGTACATCCGTATTGCCCAAAAACAAAACCAGCCCCTTTTGAAGATGGTTTGACAGCTTTCTTCTCCTTTCAACATATACTTCTTTTTTAAACATAGTTTTAAGTGTTTGATTTTAAAAAATGTGGGTTACTATTTAAAATTATTTCAAATAAGCAGAATATTTGCAAATACAAGTTATTAAATATACATTTGTTTCGTGATATCTGCAAAGCGTCAGTATTGAAAGT
>SLIL01000451.1 GCA_007135645.1 Bacteroidales bacterium | reverse complement strand
AGTAGTGATGCTATCGAAGAGATCCAGATCAACATTGCTCCCTACGATGTACGCCAGGGTGGTTTTACCGGTGCCAATGTGAACGCTATTACCAAAAGTGGTACCAACTCATTCCGTGGATCACTTTATTCTTACCTGCGAAACGAATACATGTTAGGCCGCAAAATTGGTGACGATAGCTTTAATGTAGATGATGCCCTCACCACTATCCGGGGAGCTTCTGTAGGTGGCCCTATCATAAGGGACCGTCTTTTCTTCTTTGTAAGTGTTGAGCAGGAAGAATCTTCTGTACCTGGCGACAGCCGCCTTGCTGCACGCCCGGGCCTTTCCGGGCCCAACGTTACCAGGGTACCGGCTGAAACAATGGATTTTGTGAGGCAACAAATGATGAGTATTTACGGGTATGAAACAGGTGCTTATGAGAATTATCCTTTTGCCAATGAAGCACTCAGGCTTAATTTCAGGCTTGATTTCAACATCAACCCCAACCACAGGGCTTCTGTAAGATACAACCGCTACTCCGCATTCAGAGATGTTACTATCAATGGAAACAGTGTACGGAACGTTACACGGTATCGTAACACCAACCGTTTTGGCATGGACGCTCTTACTTTCAGAAATGCCAACTATTCGGTTGACAACAATGTAAACTCCTTTGTGGCCGAATTAAACTCGGTATTCGGAACCCGTTTTGCCAACAACCTCAACATTGGGTTTACCGCCGTTGAAGACCCCAAGCGTAGCGTACCCAACGGACAAACCTTTCCTTTTATTGAGGTTCTTGAATGGAACGGCCCCAAACCTGGTGATCTTGATGAAGACGGAAACCCTGCTGACCTTGGAACACCACTCTATTATTTTGCTTTGGGTAACGAGCTCTTTACCGTCGGAAACCTGCTTCAGAACAACATTTTCAACATCACCAACAACTTCTCCATGTTTATGGGGAGACATACCTTTACAGCAGGTATAAACCTGGAGTACATGACTTTTGCCAACGCATTTAACCCAAATGCACATACATTTTACAGGTTTAACTCTTACGACAACTTTGTTGCAACAGTTATTAACCGCGATCCCAATGCCCGTCCTGATGGGTTTGCCACCAGCTATTCTTATGCCGGCCCCGATGACCTCCCGCTGGACGAAACTGCTTTTGGTCAATTTGGCATCTATTTCCAGGATAAGTTCGAGGTGAATCGTGATCTTACAGTAACTGCCGGTCTAAGAATTGACATGCCTTTCTTTCCTGTTGATCTTCCTAATAACCCAAGGCTTGATGAGATTTTTGCTGATCCATCCGAACACTTTACAGACCCTTCAGATCCAAACAACAGAATTGCTCCCGACGTAAGCGTCCTTCCAGGTATTAAGCCACTCATTTCTCCACGACTATCTTTCAACTATGATGTTTTTGGTGACAACAGCATGCGCTTAAGAGGTGGAACCGGATTCTTTTCAGGACGTATTCCATTTGTGTGGATATCCAATCAGGTTTCAGCCAATGGCGTAACACGTGGATTTATGGGTTGGGACAGATGGAGGCTTATTGAAGAAACGGATGACGACGGAAATGTAATAAACAGCTTTTGGCAGGAAAATGAGTGGGGCACAGGAGGAAGGCCTCAATGGGAGGGTTTTGCTGATGACCCCAGTATCTATAAACCTCAGGGAGATGATCTGGAAGCACAGGTATCAAGAGACATCAACATTACTGATCCAAACTTCCGCTTTCCCCAGGTATGGCGAACCAATATAGCGGTTGACTATCGACTTCCTTTTGATGTAATTGCTACTTTGGAAGGTATTTATTCCAAGGACTTCAACTCACCCCTTGCACAAAACATTAACCTGGCTGAGCCTACAGGAACATTTAGTGGCGTTGATCAAAGACCTTACTTTTCAAATTATACCGAAAACCCCAGGTTTAATGAAGTAATGATGCTTACTAATACCAACCAGGGTTACTACTGGTCAGTAACTGCCCAATTACAGAAAGACTTTGAAAATGGAGTTTTTGCCAGCTTTGCTTACACCCGTGGTGTTAGCCGCGACTACGGCCTCATTGGTGGCTCACAGGCTGCTTCCTTATGGCCTGGCGAAGTAAAAGAAGACCGCAACAATCCCGAAATGGGATTCAGCCGTTTTGACCAACCCAACCGCATCGTGAGTTTCCTTTCATTTGACACCCGTGCTTTAAGTGCCCGCAATACTTCAACTTTCTCCATATTCTATACCGGTGGTGAAGGTGGCCGCTACAGCTATGTGTATGCTGGTAACTTTGGCGACAGGGCCTCAAGACTTATGTATATCCCACAAAACTCAGGTGAAATCAACCTGATTCCTGTTGAAGTTGGAGATGAAACTCTGGATGCCGCTGCACAATGGAATATCCTGAACCAGTTTATCGAGCAGGATGATTACCTGAGCGCAAACCGCGGAACCATTGCTGAACGTAATGGCGCTTTGCTGCCTTGGCTGCATCGTTTTGATTTCCGTTACACACAGGACATCAACCTTACTGCCCTTGTAGAAGGACACAAGCTGCAGATCACTTTCGACGTGCTCAACGTAGGAAACATGATCAACAGCGAATGGGGTGTTGGAAACACCGTATGGCAATCTGCCCCGCTTACTTACCGCGGAAGGAATGCTGATACCAATGAACCAAATTATAGCATCAATGTCCCCAGCAACCTGAACTCTCTCCCCGGAACCGGTCCGGAGCTTGATCAGGCTTTCAGGGAAAATTCATACAGAAGACTGGTAAACATCAACCAAACCTGGAGATTACAGGTAGGTGTAAGATACGTTTTCTAAAACCAGCTCCTGAGTTAAAAATTAAAGGGGAAAACCACACGGTTTTCCCCTTTAATTTTTGATTATCATCCTGATAATCAAACAAAATCAACTATTCTTTTATAGCCAAGGTTAATTCCTTACTCTTCAGCATCCGTGAAGTAATCAGTCCAATCCAGAAAATCCCGTTTAGCAGGATAATCGCCAATACTGCAGGCAGAAACCCTGGAGAAATGTTCTGGTATCCCGCAAGAAAAGAAGGCATGGTGGCCACCAGGGCTGAAAGAGATCCTGCAACAAGCCCCATGATAAACAACAGCGTATATTCTGATATATAAAGCCTCAGGATCAAACCTTTCCCAAATCCCAGTGCCCGGAGCATTGCTGTTTCATGGCTGCGCTCCAGCATGCTTCGTGCAATCAGTACCGCCAGCCCAATGGTACCCAGCAACATACCCAGGGCACCCAGCAGAAAGAAGATCTGAAGGTAGGTATTCTCCACCGCGTTGAACCCTGCCAGTTTTTCTGTGGTGGAAACCATATCCCAGCCATAGTCACGGAAAATAAATTCCACTTCCTGCTTCAGGCTCACTTCGCTATCTGACATATCACTCCCCAGCAAAAAAACACTGGAACCTCCCGATGCGGGAAAATTCTCCAGGAAATGCCTGCGCGAGATCATCACATGGCCCTGCAATACCGAGTTTTCAAGCCCGCCAATGAGCAATAGCCTGATCTCTTCCCCCTGTGCATTGATATAAAACAAGGTATCCCCCACGCTTTTGCCAAGCCCCCAGAGAATAACACTCTGATCAGCTATGGCAGGAATAAACCCTTCATGCTCCAGCTCTAATGAACTCCAGGGGTCTTCCCTATCCAACAGGTTATGCCTGGCAGCAAAGGAAAACCTTCCGCTTAGTCTACCCGGCTCAACGCCCAGCAATCGCGGATTGGCCACCCGGTTCAGGTTGTGGCAGCTGGCATCATCATCAAAGGAAGAAAGAAACTGGACTACCGTAACCCCTTGGGGCAAACCGTACTCATCCCTCACAGCAGGCTCATTGAGGTTTTTCAGAACAGGAACCGTGGTTTCTGCCATGAAGTGAAACCCTCCGGTGCCCCCGGTTTTTTCTTCGGGGTCAATCCCAAGGTCTTTCTGATTGGCAGCCGTTACCACAATCACAAAACTTCCCAGGGCCAGCAGGGCAACAATCGAAAAGCTCCTGACAGGGTTTCGGGTAAGATTTTTCCAGCTAAGCAAATTAACCGATAAGGGATCTTTCCCGGCACCAGATGTATAATTCAGCTTGTAAAACAGCCACATAAACATCGCGATCAACAAAACAATACCGGCTGCGAACCAAACAAACAAGGCTGTTGCAGGCACAAAAAACAATGCATACATCAACAAAATCAGAAATGCCCCTGAAAACAAGACAGCAGATCCTTTTACCCCCTTCTGCCAGCGTAGCTTTATGCCAGCTGAACGGCTGAAATCCTTTTTCCTGATCCTGAGGATCTTTCCCGTACTCAGGTATATTACCGCCATACCAAGAAGGATGCTTATGCCCATACCTAGGATCACATTCAAGGAATCAAAATGGAGTTGCAATACATCGGTGCGAACGATATCAAACCAGATCCTGTTGAGCCCAGAAAAAACCAACCGGGTATAGAATACCGAAAGGATTAACCCGATAAAAGCCCCGATGAACACAGCCAGGGTAGTTTCCAGAAATACGATTTTCCTGATCAGGCGGCGGGAAAAACCCAGTGAAGCAAAGAGTTCAATCTGTTTTTGCCTTCTTTGAAGGTTGTATTGAAGCAACAATGCAGCGAGCAACAACCCGGAGATAATAATAAACATCCCCAGGCCCGCAAACAGTTGCCCGAAATCCACCCCGCCCCTTGCCGCTTCCAGCCCTTGCTCCCTTACCGGGTTTAGCTGAAACTCCAATCGCCGGGGATCAATCTGGCTGATCAGGAGTTTCTCAATTTCGTCAGGAGAATATTCACTGGCAGGGAACAAAACGGTTGTAAGATTGCCAAAACGGTTTTGCCAGAGCTGCTGCCCTTTTTCAAGACTGACCCAGGCCTTGGGCGTCCCCCTGAAATCGTCCCAGTAATCTTCATCTTTTTGCCTGATCTTGTCCAGGTCAATGGGAATGCCTGTATCCCAGTCGCGGCAACTACCCGCGTCAGATAATCCGGGAAGGTGGGGCATGAGGATGCTGTCTTTTACTGCTTCCTGCATGGGTTTAATGCGGGTTATCCTGAAGGTTTCCTCAAACTCATCCAGCTCCCGCAATGGACCTACCACGAAGTAGCGCATCCGCAGGCTGTCTCCGGGCTGTGCTCCCAGGTCGGCAGCAAGCCATTCGTTGATGACGATATCATGGGGAGAATGCAGGCCTTCCATTTCATGAGCTGCAGTTACAAAGGAGTAAGGGGTTTCGTTGTTGCCCACAACGAGGGAATTGGCAAAATAAGTCAGATATTGCCGGGCTTCCGGATACAACTCTGTAATAACATCACTGGTATGGTGATCCAGAAAAACACGGTCGGCAGTAAGCTTCAGGTGATCCCGTGAAAGCTCCAGACTTATTCCCAGATCAGCAAGGGTGAGGTTTTGCTGCAACCCAAGCTCATCTTCCTGTACCGGATCCTCTGAGGAAAGCAGCACCATGTTGGCCTTTGACCCCAGATCCATAACCCTGTTGAGCCAACCAAGGTTTACAAAAACGTTGTAAGGGGCAATCTGTGACGACTGCAGGTTGAAATGGGCCAGATCTTCTTTTGTGATGATCCGGGTTACCTGCACTCTGCGCGTTACGGTTTGTCCCTCATCGGACACAAAGGGGGTGTTGGGTGGGATAGGATTGATGCCCCTCATGCGCAAAAGGAGAAAATCACCAGTATCCACCTGCAACCGCGTGGCAAGGTTTTCACTGATCAGCAATTCACCTTCAGCGATCTGAAAAACACTTTCCGTGGCACGGGTAACATGGGCGAAAGCTTCATCCACACCCCACACCTGCACATTGCCCACCCGGGCATCGGTGCCCTGAACACTGGCAATGGCATTGGTTTTCATAACAGGTGCCGCAGCCAGGTTGTTGCTCAGTTGATAAGCAAGATTGCTGGTAAAAAGACGTTCGCCCGCAGTGAGGGTGTGTGTGGTTTCTCCCAGGCGCAACAATACAATCTGTTCAAGGCTGCGGGTGAGCGAGTGGCCGATCACCAGTGCACCAATGATAATGGCCGTGGCAATACCAATACCCGCTGCAGTAGCCAGTGTTGCCCCTGCATAGTGCCTGAGGCTCCGTATGACCAGGTGAAAGATACTCATTGCTGCACCAGTTTTCCGTTTTTAATGCGGTATAGCTTATCCATTTTCTGCGCGATCTCCTGTGAATGGGTGGCGATGATGAGGGTAATGCCCATTTCTTTGTTGATGTTTACCATGAGGTTCATCAGCTGCCCGGCATTTTGTTCATCAAGAGAGCCCGTAGGTTCATCAGCCAGCAGCAGGGTGGGCCGGTTGATGAGTGCCCGAGCCACGGCAGTACGCTGACATTCACCTCCCGAAAGCTCAGCCGGCTTGCTGTTGCGGTAATCCCACAACTCCATGTATTTCAGCAATTCCTCGGCCCGGGCATGGAACTCCTTCTTATCCCCTTTTATAGGTAAGGTAGGGAGCAAAACATTTTCCCACAAAGTACATTGGGGCAACAGGTGATGAAACTGAAAAACAAAACCGATCTTACGGTTTCGCAACTCCAGGATTGCAGACTCTGACAGGGCAGCCAAGTCATCGTTTCCCAGCACAATTTTGCCCCGATCGGGAGTATCCAGGGTGCCCAGCAGGTTAAGCAGGGTGGTTTTGCCACTGCCCGACGGGCCCATAATGGCAATCTTTTCCCCGGAGCTGACCTCCATATCCAGATCCACCAGTACTTCGCGACTGGCGGCGTCAAGGCTTTTCTGGTAGGTTTTGTGGATGTTGGTGGCGGTTATTTGCATGGTATGCTTATGTTTACTGGAAATAATCGTTTGACTTTACCATTAATTCTCTGAACACTTTCGTCAGAAAGGTTTATTAATACTATCATTGGTTCTCCGGCATAATACTTTAACCATTATATTTCCAAAAAGGTTCTGACTGCCAATTATCCGGAAAGCCCATTGCCCGCAAGTCAATTTTGGGATACTGCACCAATAAATCTTTCAACTTAATATGAATAGTATGTTTGGAGTTTATGGTATTCATAAGATAAACAATCATCGAAAGAATAAAATAGGTTTTATTATTTAAGGGTGACAACAACCCGGAAACCGGGCAATGATACGTTGTCTGTTTTATGAATTCATTATGAGGATTTCTGGGAACTACAGGCTGAATGCGCATTTCTCTATTCCACAACCGTGAATGATGTGCGCAAACATTTCGCAAATAAACAAAGCTATGCAACCAGGAAGAAAGAACTGAGTCGCTTAACCCAAAGAAGTTTGCGATTTGCCTTTTGTCTTTACCTGGTTTTAAATAGCTGTAAAGGCTGGATAAAGCACCAAACGATGATACTTCAAGCATCATCCAGCTTGGTGGCAAAGGATTGGAATACTTAGTCCTGAAAGATTGTATAAACTCCTCATCACTTCGAGAGTATTCTAAACCAATCTTAGATAAAGTCTCAGCATGCTTTACAGGTTTAGAAAAATTCGAAGAATCGAGGTACCAAAAAGCTCCACGACTATGAGAAAGCACGTAAATCATTTTTGCCCTTAGTGCTACTTCAATCTTTTCCAGCTCCCTCAGAACAAGCAGTCGAAGCTCCCGATCAAATTTGTATAAGGTAAAAGCGGTTTCAAAAGTAGCGCCTGATTTAAACTTATTGCTTTTCTTATCGGCAAGCAAGGGATACCAATATCCGCTTAAACGAAAATAGCTTATTACCTCCAGCAAATGCAATGCTTTAGACTCATTCTCTATCTTTAATCCACGGTCTTTTAGCTGCTTAATCTGGCCAGCATAAGTTAACGCTGGCTTGGTGTAGGAGGCTTTGCTCATGGGCACAAAAATAAAAAGCTTACCCTGAGCGCGCTGTTCTTACGGGAAGCGGGGTAAGCATGTTGTTACAAAGGTACATAAAAAATTAGCATTAAATACTCTTTTGATGTATTAATTATTAAAGCTTCGTACTTATTGAAACTTTTGACATTCAACCCTTCCAGGGTTGCCCGTGACTAACAAAACAAATCTTAACCCCGGGTTAGCACCCGCAGCTATTCACATTTAAGCCTTTCAGGCTTATAACGACGAATGCAGTTAAATATGAACAGCTTAACCTTTATTGTCAGCTCAACTTTGAAGCCTGAATTCATTTATGACCTTCTCATAAATCCCATTCAACTCCTTCGCCAGGTTGTGAATATTGAACTGTTCTTCCATACTTTTGCGGGCATTGGTGCTCAGCAGGCTGATCTGGACTTTGTCTTTCAGCAGTTTTGCCAGTGCTGTGGCCAACTCTTCGGGGGTATTGTGCGGAAAACTAACACCGCCCCCTGATTTTTCAATGATTTCGGGGAATGCACCCAGCGCTGGTTGTACCACAGGAATGCCAGCTGCCATGGCTTCGGTGAGGTAAATCCCGAATGCCTCGCCATTGTGCACAGGTACCGACAGAAGTTGCACCCGGTCAAAGAACTGATTTCTCGCTTCATCCTCAAAATCATGGATAAACTCTACCGATTGCAGCAACCCGGCCGCATCGAGTTTCTGTTTCTGCTCTTTGATAAAACGTTTATCATCTGCCGTAAATCCTCCGGTAAGCAGCAATTTTACATCTTCATGGCCGTCCATTTTTTTAAGAAGGATAAAGGCATCCACCAGTACATCCAGTCCGTTTTCGTGACACAATCTCGAGAGGTAACCAATATTACGGGGCTTTTCCGCGGCATTGATGTAGTGGTAGTCATCGGGATCAACGCCAAGGTGCAGGGTGGCCAGTTTATGCTCTGGCAGTTGCAGCTTCTCTTTCATAAAAGAGGTATAGTAGTGGCTAACCGGGATAAACATGTCCACATCCCTTGCCTTTTCCTGCATAAGCTGCCATACCTTCTCAGCCATTTCGGGATGCATGGGTTCAACCCACACATCTTCATCCTGCAGGGAACAAACCACGGGAACCTTCAGGGTTTCCCGGATTTTATGAGCCAGTCCCAGTAGCAGGGCATTGGAAATGTGCACCACATCGGGCTTTACATGTGTCTGCAGCCAGTGCACCATTTTTTCCAGTTCATCTTTTTGCCGGCCATGCTCGCCCAAAAGCATAGAAATGGTCATATCTTCCAGTCCGGTGGCACGGGTGGAATTGGCCATGCGTGCGGCAAACCTGAGCATGGGCCTGGAGTTGAGCCAGTTGTCGAGCCATTCGGGTGCATGGCGAAACAGGGCATATTTCTGTTTCAGGTAAATGCTGATGGCCCCATAAAATACAGGGATCTCGTTTTGATTGGCATCATGAGAAAACAGCGGCAGATACATAGGGATCTTCAACGCATTGTGCCCTTCCTGTCGCAATGCCTGAAACAATTTGCTGTCGCGCAGACAATTTCCGCAATAGAAGCTTCCTCCTGAGCCGGGGATGATGTGTATTATGTTCATGTTTTTGTGTTTTGTTTTTTCATGTAATTTAATCCCTGACAGAACTCATCTTTGCATATTGATTAATTGGCGTGCAACATACATTCGACCAAAATATTTAAATAAATCCTGGTGTTCTATTTTGATTTAATTTTCGCTACGCCGTCAATACCTCCAATGCTTCTAAAACAGCTCTGTGGCCGGCGTTTTGGGTTTGTGCGACTTTCAATCCTACAAAGATTATCGCGGCTCTGCCGCTTAATTTTACTGCCCCATTAATGCCATTACTAACATAATTTCTGTATTTGATTTTTTCTCTGCGCCGTCAATACCTTCAATGCTTCTAAACCAGCCCTGTGGCCGGCGTTCTTGGTTTGTGGAATTTCCAATCCTACAGAGGTTATCGCGGCTCTGCCGCTTAATTAGTACTTTCAAGAAAACGCCAATTGCGGTGCTGGGCTTGTCTTCAAAATAATGCATCATATAATTCAAATATCTGCATTTCATATCCTTACTATTTGATTTGCAGTCATCAGTTACCTGAAAAACCATAAATAATTCCGTCCTGAGCGCCAATGACAATGAGGTTTTGCACTACCGCGGGACTTCCCTGAATGGGGCTGCCCAGTTCAAAGCTCCAAATCACATTGCCGTTTTGCTCGTTGAGCAGCATCAGGTCGCCGCGCATATTGGCCACCAGCACGTTGCGCCCGTCTGAAAGGGGCGATGCCTCCACCTGCCTCCCGGTATTGCGCTGCCAGAGCACTTCGCCGGTATTTTTATCCAGGGCATAAACAAAGCGGTCGCGATTTCCTGCAATAATCCTGTTGCCCGATAAAGCGGGCGAACCGATAAATGGCAAAGGGCGGCTTTCGCGCTCAAAAGTCCAGCAAAACTCGCCGGTCAAAAAGTCAATGCAGGAAAACTTTCCGTCGTAATCGCCAATCCAGGCCCGGGTTCCTTCCAGGAGAGCTGATCCGGCGACGTAAGATGCCACTTCGGTGGTTGCGGCAGCCTTGCCGGTGCGGATATCCACCACATGCAACAACCCGTCGCAGCCCCCAAAAACAGCATAATTCCCGGTTACAGCCACTGCAGCATGCAGGTAATTCATGGCTTCGTATTTCCAAACACCTTCACCGGTGCGGGCATCAATGGCATGCAGATAATAATCGTAAGCACCAACGAGAATATACTCCCGCTGCCCGTCGCTCCACCAGTTGGCAGCAGCAGAGATCTGGTTCATGGCTTCGTACTCCCACAATACACGCCCGGTTTCCAGGTCAAGGGCATAGAACATCCCGGTGAGGTCGCCAATGTAAACAGTATTGTTGCGAATAAGCGCCGGTGCTTCCACGGCATTGGATGCCTTAAATTCCCATACCGGATTACCCTGCAAATCCAGGCAGTAAACCTTATTGTCGGTGCTTCCTACTACAATCCGGTTACCCTGGATGACAGGCGTGGATTTTATCTCGCCACCGGTTTCGAACGTCCATGCCAGACGAATATTTGTGGGAATGGGGGTATCCGTTTTTCCGGGCAGTTGCTGACCACCGCGGTATTCGGGCCAGTCTGCGAGGGTTTGCAGGGAAAAAAGAACAAAAACCAGTATGATTATGAGACTATTGGTTCGCATAGCTTAAAAGAATTTTTTTTCGGTTTCTGATTTCAATCTATTCTGGTTAGTTTACGAGATGCTTCGCTTCACTCAGCATGACATCCAAAAAATCGGGGATTGCAATAAGCATTTACACCCTGACTAAAACCCCGCCAAAGCCCCGGTAGGGCAAGCTTCTACAACTTCTTTGGCGGTTTTTTCAAAGGCCTCTTCCAGGTTTTTGCCGAAGGGGATGCCGATTTCCACATCAAAACCACGCCCTATAAAAGTAAGTCCGAAACGTTCCTTTTGTTTGGCAGTGAGCCGCACACAAATACCACATTTGATGCATTTGCCCGGCTCGTAAACCAGTACGTTCTGCTGAATAATCTTTTTCAGGGGTTTGCGCTCTGAATAAGCAAACCGTTTTTTTGAAGCCTGGTACTCACCGGCAAAAATCCTCAGTTTGCAAGAATCGGGTTTCCGGCAATCGCAATGCAGGCAGCGTGCAGCCTCCTTTTGGGCCAGTTCCCTGTCATAACCTGCCCGCTTTTCACCGGTTGGGTGCTGACGTTTTTCTTTGCTGCCCTCTTTCATATACTCACCAAATTCCTCTGGCAGCAATCGGCCCAGGGTGGAATTGAACATCCGGGATTCGCCTGTAACAGGCTCTTCATTAAAGAGTTGGTCAATTGCAGTTGCCACCTCTTTGCCCTGTGCTGCAGACCGTATGGCCAGTTTAACCGATCGGTTCACATTGCCCACTGCAAAAACCCGATCCAGATTGGTGAGAAAGCTTCCTTTCTTCACCAGCACCTGGCGGCCATTATTTTCCAGCCCCCAGGGATCCATATGCGGAGAATAATCGCCCGTTGCCACCACTACTGCACCAAACTCTTCGCGGAGTTTTCCAAAAGCTTCTGCGTCAATCTCAACACCGGTTTTAAATTCCACACCGGTTTTCTCAATAATTTCAATCTCTTTGGCAAGAACTGTTTTATCTAGTTTTTCATCGGGAATGGCATGCATCAGTGCACCACCTGCTTTCGTGTTTTTATCATGTACCACAGCCTGAAACCCCTTTAACTGCAAATAAAATGCAGCAGAAAGGCCTGCCGGCCCTGCACCGATAATGGCAACCCTCTTCCCGTTGGGTTGATTTTTATCAAATTCCGGGGATTTTTCATGCAAGTCTGCCGCAGCCCGTTTTAGAAGACAAATGGAAACAGCTTCATCAATGGGTTTACGCTTGCAGGCCCCTTCACAGGGAGCCGGGCAGATGCGTCCCAACACTCCGGGCAACGCAATATCTTTCATCACCACTTCTAGGGCCTCATCAAACTGCCCTGCAGCATTGAGCCTGTTCATAAGCGGAATATCCATAAATGCCGGACAGGAAACCCTGCAGGGTGCTTCGCAATCGCCGGCATGTTCGGACAAAAGTAACTCAAGGGCCACTTTGCGGGCTTCAGCAATTTCTTCATCATGGGTAATGATATCCATACCTTCCATTGCCCTAGCTGTGCATGAAGGAAAAAGCTTACCACTGGTCTTCTCTTTGACCAGACAAAGCATACAGGATGTAAAATGCTCCAGCTCACCGTTATGGCACATGGTCGGGATCATAAAACCTGCCTTTGCGGAAGCTTCCAGCAGGCTTTCTCCTTCCGTAGCCTGTATATTCTTATCGTTTATTTTCAACTTTATCATGCTCATACTATTTAACCTGTACTGATGGCTTCTACGGGGCATGCCTGCCGGCAGATATCGCACTTGGTACACAATGTTGTATCAATCTCATGCCTCTGGTGGGGATTAAAGGCAATGGCGTCAACGGGGCACTGTTGGGCACAAATGGTGCAGCCGATGCAGTTTTCGCCCACGCTATACTCCACCAGCGATTTGCATTTGCCTGTGGGGCACTTTCCATTTACATGGGCCAGGTATTCTTCACGGAAAAACCGCAGGGTCGATAAAATGGGATTGGGAGCTGTTTTCCCCAGTCCGCAAAGGCTCCCTTTTTTTGTCCAGCCGGCCAGGGTTTCCAGCTCTTCCAGGTCTTTTTCGCTGGCTTTGCCTTCGCACAAGCGCTCCATGATATCCAGCATCCTGCGGGTGCCGGTACGGCAAAAGGTACATTTTCCGCAGGATTCATCCTGGGTAAAAGAAAGGAAATACCTGGCAATATCCACCATGCAATCTGTTTCGTCCAGCACAACCAGTCCGCCGGAGCCCATCATGGCACCGGCCTCATCCAGCGATTCAAAATCGATGGGTTTATCGGCCAGGAAGTGGGGTATACACCCACCCGACGGGCCACCGATTTGCACAGCCTTCAGCTTTTTACCGTTCTGCACACCCCCGCCGATATCTTCTACGATCTGCCGCAGGGTAATGCCCATGGGTACTTCAATGAGTCCGCCCCGGTTGATCTTACCTGCCAGGGCAAACACTTTGGTGCCCTTGCTTTTTTCTGTCCCGATAATGGCAAACTTATCGGCTCCCTGACTCATTATCCATGGGATCTGGGAAAAAGTTTCGGTATTGTTGATAAGTGTTGGCTTGCCCCACAGGCCGCTCTCGGCAGGATATGGCGGACGAAAGACCGGGAATCCCCTGCGCCCTTCCATGGATGCTATAAGGGCTGTTTCCTCGCCGCAGACAAATGCTCCGGCCCCTTCCTTTATACGAATATCAAAATCAAACCCCGAGCCCAGGATGTTCTTGCCCAGGTATCCCTTTTCCCTGCAAACTTCCAGTGCTTCCCTTACCCTTAAAACTGCCAGGGGATACTCGGCACGGATATAGAAATAGCCCAGGGTGGCACCCACGGCGCGCGCTGCAATAAGCATCCCCTCAACAATACGCAGGGGATAGGATTCCAGCAACATGCGATCCATAAAGGCACCGGGATCGCCCTCGTCACCATTGCAGATCAGGTATTTTTCAGATGAATTTTGTTGAGCCACCATTTTCCATTTCGCCCCTGTGGGAAAACCGGCACCTCCCCTGCCCCGGATACCGCTGCGGATGACCTCTTCGATTATTTCACCGGGCGAAAGCTCAAGGGATTTTTTCAATCCCGAAAAACCTCCCCTCGATAAGTATTCATCCATATCGGAAGGGTTAATGATGCCCCTGAATTCTGTAGCAATGGGGATCTGCTCGCCCAGGAATGCGGCTACATGCTTTTCCCGCACATCTATGGAATATTTTTCAATGCCTTCCCAGCGGCTGTCGTCCTGAATGGTTTCCACCATGGCTTCGAAGCTGGTTTTCAGCTTTTTGAAAAAGCCCTGGGGCCTGAAGTGTTTCTCAAGGATATAACGGATATCGCCCGGTTGTACTTTTGCATACAGACGGGTGGGCTTTTCCGGCTCCACCACCTCGATAAGAGGCACCTGGTGGCACATCCCCACGCAGCCCACGTGTTTGATGTGGATGTTCAGGGCATCTTTGGCCACGGTTTCTTCCACTGCCTGACGGATTTCCTCACTACCACTGGCAATGCAACAGGAACCCAGGCCGATACGTACCTCACCCTGAAGGTTGCCGGCATCAACAACGACTTTATCCTTGCGTGCACCTTTATTGTTGCGCTCAATAAAGTCCACAAGAATGTTTTTTGATGTGCCCGGGGTAACATGCCCGTAGGTAACATCGTCGATCTGCACGGCCGGTGCCAGGGAACAGCATCCCAGGCAACTTACTTTTTCCAGGGTAAAGACCCCGTCGGGATCGGTATCATTATCGCCTTCGAGCTTCAGAACCCTTTTCAGGGAGTCATACACGAGATCGGCCCCTTTTACGTGACAGGCAGTACCTACGCACACTTTCACCATGTGCTTACCGGCGGGTTTGAACCGAAACTGGCTGTAGAAGCTGGCCACTCCCACAATTTCGGCGGGGGTGATCTCCGTAAAGCCGCAAACCATTTCCAGGGCTTCTTCGGGAAGGTAGTTGAATTCTTTCTGAATGGCCTGCAGAATGGGGATCACGGCTTCTTTGGCGGTGCCGTGGTTTTGGATGATATGTTCTATGGTATTTTGCATTTATTTTTTAACCGCAAAGGGCGCCATAAGTAATAGATGTTTTAATTATACTTAATTCCTTTTCTTCAATTTTTAAGTTGTCATTAGAGAACGTAAAATTCTTCTTGGTTATTAACCCTTTCAGGGTTGCTCGTGCCTTATGAACCTATTTCTTCACCTCCGGTTAGTCGCACACGGCTATTCACGTTTAAGAATTTACGGTTAGCTATTCCGTTTAATTTTTCATTGCGCCGGCAACACCATTTCAAATTTAAACACCTTTAGTGGCCGCCGCTTTTGTTTCTATTTGTCATACATTACTACTAAGGTTTAAATAAGGAGAAATAAGGTTTACATCTTTCTCGTAAAGACAACCGATGCCAGCTGGTGAGCTCAATGCACCTTAATTAATTAAATAATGACCACATTAAATTAATTATAATAAAGAACGTTCAATAGGAATGCTAATAATTATTTGTTGTTATTGGGTTCCTATGCAAAAGATGTGTTTGTTTCCGCGAATGTAGATCCGTCCGTTGGCAAAGGCTGGTGTTGCGTAAACCCTTTCGCCCAGCTCTGGTGTCCCAATAAGTTCCGGTTCGCGACCGGGCCTGAAAATATAAGCCCTTCCGCTGGTATCAAACACATACATCTTATTATCTGCAATAACAGGAGAAGAGTAGTAAATATCCTCTCCGTCAAACTCCCATACCAGGTCTCCTGTTTGGGCATCAAAGGAGGCCAACACAGCAAAAGTAGTGGCGATGTAAAGAAGACCGTCATGATAAACGGGGCTTGCCACTTCGGGCAGGTAATACCTGTCCTGCCATACGATTTCGCCCGTGGTGGGGTTAACTGCCACCATGGTCGCATATTCGTTGGCAGCAAATACCAGTCCGCCGCCATATACAGGAGATACACCTACTTCGCCCGACATAACATCTACCGACCAGAGTTTCTGACCTGTTTGAATATCGTACGCACCAAAATCAGGATGCCCAAGCAGAACCAGCTGGAACTGGCCGTTTACTTCGGCCAGCAATGGAGATGCCCATGATATATCACTGGTGCGGGGTGTTTCCCAGACGGTTTCGCCGGAGGCCACATCCAGTGCCAGTAACCGGCTCCTGTCAATCATATCGTACTGAACAAAGACCTTGTTATCCCAGGTAAGCAATGAAGAGGAGTGCCCATAATGATTGTTAGGGACTCCCAGGTTGCGGGCCCAGAGGCGGTTGCCCTCAAAATCGAAAGCGATGATATCCCCGGTGCCAAAAATGGCAAATACCCGTTTGCCGTCCACGGTAACTGAAGGGGCTGCCAAACCGGTATCATCGGTGGTGCGTGGTGGGGTTGCCGGAGAGCCGGGGATGTTATTGGCTTCCCTTTCCCAGAGGATTGTTCCGGAATGGCGATCCATGGCATAAACAACCCTTTTCTGGTTGGTAGCCCCTGAAAAAAACAGGTAATCGCCCCAAACAACCGGTGAATTGTACCCATGTATCGGGATCTCTGTTTTCCAGAGGATATTTCTTCCTGATTCTCCGTCCCAGTCTGTGGGAATATTGCGATGCTTGCTCACACCATTGCCCCACGCCCCGCGGAAGGCATTGTGATTCTGCTCCACATCCGCTCTGGTGAGCACATGAGGCACAGGTTGTGGCTCTGCCTCTGTTTCTTTGGCATCAGCTTCATCATCTGCATCCACCGGTTCAGCATCTTCCTCAATTGCAGTATCATCGGAAACGGAAGCAACCTCCTGATCTCTGGTGATCCTTATGGTTTCAATTCCTCCAGCGGCCTCTTCAGGCTCGCCGGCCTGAGCCAGGGTTTCGAACTGGCTTACATAATCGGCAGAAAGTATTGCCGATGCCCCGGCCAGCAGAAACAGCACCAGGGCAGAAATACCAATCCAGCGTTGTGCCAGCACCCGATCCAGTCGCCCGGGACTTTTGCTTTCTTCGGGCTTTTGAATTCTAAACTGAAGATTGTGCAACGTTCGCAGGGCTATGACCAGCACAATTCCTCCCAGCAGCAAAAGATAGCCGCCCGTGCGTATTTGCCATAAGCTGCTAAAATAGGCTCTGCGGGCAAGGAGGTCGAGCTGCCTGATTTCGGCCATAAGCTCCTGGTTGCCTGGCTCTGCAGAGAGTCTTTCCACCAGCAATTCCAGTGCCCTGCTTTCCAGGGGTTGACTCCCCCTTATCTGCATGTAATTGAACAGCATCAACACGCTCACAAGTGCAGTAAACACTCCTGCAATAAGCACAATTCGTTTAATCCGTATTATTTTTTCGTTGATATCCATATCAGATATGCACCATGTTATTTATCAAAAAACCATTTATCCTTATGTGTATTCCGAAAAGTCCTTTTTAATGCTATAGAAAAAACGGCTCTTAATAACTCACATAATCACTATAGGATGCGAGCTCCCCCTCCCAGGGGGATGGGGGGTATTGTACTTTTCGAAGCAAATAAATCATTTTAAATGTATCTTAAATCCATATTTTCAAATAATTCTTATCGGTTTTCTATTCTACTTATTTTTTCCATTGCACCGTCAAAACCTGTTTGCTATTAATTTCTTTGTGTGGCCGGCGCCTTTGTTTCCTTTCTGTCATCCATTCTACTAAGGTTTAAGAACGGAGAAATAAGGTTTGCCTTTTTCACAGGTTCAGTTCTGCACTTCTCAAATTATTATGTCCCAATCATCAGGGTACTTTCTCCGGAATTGGTTATTTCCCGGAACCAACTCATATAGAACCAAAACTAAAAGGTACCATACCTCCCGATTCCCCATTAGCGGGGAGTCCGCGGCAAATTGAATTTCTGTGAATTGAAATAATTGTCATTATTCTAAACATATCACACTATTATTTATCCGACTACACATAAAATCTAAAATCAAAATTCATAAATCATAAATTACTTCCCGCTTTAACCTGCTGATGATACGGATGATCCGGCTTTCCCACCGGGCAGTAATCCATGCATCGGCCGCAACTGTAGCACTTGCCCCGATTGGCCTGGTAAATATCCCGTCTGCGGAAAATTACCTGATTGAGCAAGGTAAACGCGATCACCAGTCCGATAAAACCACCCAGCCACCAGCCTCCTGTCCGGAATTTTTCCTGCACGACCGCTGCATCGGCCACCAGCATCTCCAGGGTGCGATCCGATCCCAGGAAGGTTTCCACATCCAGGTTTGGAGGATTTTGCATCATATGGGGGTTGGCAATAAGCAGGCTTGCCAGCGACACATCGGGATGCGCCCTGGAAAGCACTTTGTATGATGATGAAACAGCCCATCCCCCCAGCACAACAAAAACCGGGATCAGCACTACGTACATCAGAAACTTCTTACGATCAGAGGGTGTGGCACGACTCTCTTTTTCTTCGGTGGGGAAGTCGATGGCATCGAAAGGACAGGAGTCTTTACACAACTTACAATTGATACAATCTTCCGGAGTTATGGAAAGATGGTTCTTTGAAAACTGCGATCCGATATTGAGCAGAGCCCCGTATGGGCACACAAAACGGCAATAGGGACGGGCCACAAACATACCGGTAACCAGAAAACCGATCCCCAGCACAATCATATGAAATTCGGCGCCCATACGAAAGATCCCGATAAAGGGGTCGTAGCGGCAAATGATAAAATCGGTGGCTGTTGCGGCATATAGCACTGCAAGTCCCAGATAGATAAACGGAAACAATCCCAGTGTTTTTTGCAGCCAGGGCGCAACTTTTACCGGCTTCACAATTACAATATCCTGGATAACCCCCAGCGGACAGGCCGATGCACAAAAGATGCGCCCTGCAAAAAGTGCAACTGCCAGTGGAAAAATAAAAAATGCCAGTGCTGTCAACGGGATGGCATAACCGGAGCTGAACAGGGCCAGCACCAGATTCTGCACTGCGCCCACCGAACAAATACACCCTTCGCGGAAAAAACCAAAGTACAACACCCCAAAAACGGCCACCCAAAAGATCCCTTTGCGGGAGCGTTTTTTAAAGATCAGCCAGATAGTAAGTCCCATAACCAGTAAAAGGACAACAACATCCACATACTCAAGGGCTGCAGCCCGGGGTGAAGGCCGGGTGGTTTCGGGCAGCTGGTATTCGGTTTCAAACTCGGGCATGGGAAACCGCTGCTGCTGGGCATATGCATCTGACAGCAGCCCCGTAAGAAGCAGAAGAAATACCAGTGTTTTTATAGCAGTGTGTTTATTCAAGTAATTTACTTTTTAATGATTAGACTACCTATGAAAGTTACAATACCCCCCATCCCCCTAAGAGGGGGAGTTCGCAACAAATTGAACTTGTGTATATTAGCAAATATTGGGTTTTCAATCGCATTAAGAAATACTTTTTGTGTAAACTTAAATAGTATAAATTATCAAACAGTAATATGGAGAATAATCCTGATCATCCTTCTGCAACATCCTGGCTGCCCGGCTCAAATCCACCTTTGATCTTATAGGGCTCTGAAGCCGGCACACGGCTTATGGCATCCGAAGGACAAACCCGTGCAATGGCACATTCATTACAGTTTACACAAAGATTATGACGTATCTGCAAATGCAGCGAACCATTGCCAAAGGCAGTACAGCCCTCCACGCACTTGGCACAACCAATACACAGCTCTTCGATGATCTTGTACTCGTAATAGGGCTCTTCTATGAATCTCCTTTGAATAGCAGCTGTAGGACAAAGCATATTCTCTGCTGCAGTGTCGCGGGCAACATGGCCGGGCTTAAGGTATCCGCCGCACAGATCGCAATAACCACATAAGGGATAGGCATGCACACATTTAACCGCAGAAGGATTGAGCACACAATGGGTGGCACAACGCCCGCAGCTGGTGCATTTAAACGGGTCGATCTGCCATACCCAGTCTTCGGTAGTGGTATCTTT
>SLIL01000466.1 GCA_007135645.1 Bacteroidales bacterium | reverse complement strand
GCATCAAGGCGAGGTGTCTGGCTCTTTTGATTGCCTGGGCTACTTTTTTCTGGTATTTCATTGATGTGCCTGTAAGGCGGCGGGGCAAAATCTTACCCTGCTCATTTACAAACTTCAGCAAAAAGTTTGCATCCTTGTAATCAATATATTTAATGCCTGCTTTCTTAAACCGGCAGTATTTTTTCTTTTTGATATCAACGGCTATGGGGGCCAGATACCTGATTTCAGAATTTTGTTGATTTGCCATATTCCAATTGTTTTTGAAAGTTTACGATTTGGTTTCTTCTGTCTTGGCTGCTTCTGCCTTGGGGGTTTCTGCCTTGGGGGCTTCTTTTTCCCTGCGCCTTTTTTCATTGTAGGCGATGGCAAATTTATCCAGCGATACAGTCAGGAAGCGAATAATGCGCTCATCCCTTTTCATTTCAAGTTCCATTTGAGCCACCAGTTCGGGGTCAGCCTTAAACTCGATAAGGTGATAAAACCCTGTTGACTTCTTCTGGATGGGGTAAGCAAGCTTGCGCAGGCCCCAGTGGTCTTCAAAAACAATCTCAGCTCCTTTGTCTTTCAGATATTTCTGAAACTTTTGAACCGCTTCCTTCATCTGTTCATCAGATAAAACGGGAGTCATAATGAAAACGGTCTCGTATTGTCTTACCATTTGACTATTGTTTATAAGGTATTAATAAATAATGAATTGTGAAAAATTATTCCGTATAAAAACGGAGTGCAAAGGTAAATAAAAAAAATCATTTAAAGGCCTGTTATTGCAAAAAAATACAATAATCCCTTCAAGGCTGCCGGTAGTATCTTTTCAATTGCAGGAAGTGATTACTTTTGCAATCGAATTGCAGTAACCCTGTTATGAAAGAAGAAAGAAAACCGGTATTCGCTGACTGGCTTGTTTTAATAACCCTAATGTTTGTATGGGGTAGCTCGTTTATTCTGATCAAAAGGGGGCTGGTGGTATTCGATAACCTGCAGGTGGGGGCATTGAGGGTGTCTATCTCTTTTCTGGCATTGCTCCCCTTTGCTCTGCGGCGAATATCCAGGGTTAATCTTAAGAATATTCATCTGTTTATATTCGCCGGGGTAACAGGAAATGCGCTACCAGCGTTTTTGTTTGCCACAGCCCAGATGAAACTGGATAGCTTTATGGCAGGCATTCTCAACTCGCTTACCCCTCTTTTTACCCTTTTGCTGGGTGTGTGGTTGTTTGGAAGAAAAACACATTTCCTCAATGTAATTGGCGTAATCCTGGGCTTTGCAGGGGCAGCAGGACTTTTATATGCAGCGGGAGGGGGCGATCTGCGCCTGAACCTGGTTCCGTCATTGCTTGTAGTGCTGGCCACCATTTGCTACGCCACTAATATGAATTTTGTAAAGAACTATTTAACGGGTTACGACCCCGTAACCATTGCAGCCATTGCCTTTGTTTTTATCGGAATACCTTCAGTGATCTATGTGGGGTTTTATACCGACTTCTGGTCCAGGCTCCATAATGTTGATGGGGCATGGGCAAGTCTGGGGTACATTGCTCTTCTGTCGGTATTTGGAACTGCTCTGGCCGTTATTTCCTATTTCTGGTTAATCAAACGCACCTCTGCTCTTTTTGCCTCAAGTGTTACTTACCTGATGCCTATCGTATCTATTTTGTGGGGTATTTTTGATGGCGAACCGTTTTTGATCGTGTTTATGTTCTGGATCACCTTTATACTTGGAGGAGTATACCTTGCCAACAAACCTCCTGAAAAGCTGAAAAGAGCAATTAAAAAATTGTTGAGGATGTAATAATAAAGTTTCAGACTCTGGTAGTGGTTAGTATCGGGGTGAGCGTTATCTTGCAAATAATTTTATTCAAGGTATTGTCAACTAATTATTTTATTCTTACCTTTGCACCCCAAATTATTACATAAGTATTTACCTTTTAAAAAACAAGCTGTAAAATGTACGCAATCGTAGAAATAGCAGGACAGCAAATAAAGATCAAGAAAGACCAGAAGATCTTTGTTAACCGTTTGGCTGCTGAAGAAGGTGCTGAAGTTGAATTCGACAAGGTCCTTTTGAAAGCCGATGGTAACAAAATCGAAGTAGGCGCTCCTGTTGTAGAAGGTGCCAAAGTAAAAGCCAAGGTGCTGGCACATGTTAAAGCCGATAAGATATTGGTGTTCAAAAAGAAAAGAAGAAAAGGTTACCAGAAAATGAATGGACACAGGCAGCCACTAACCCAGATCCAGATCGAAGAACTGATCGGATAAATGTAAGTTTGATTAACCCCCAAAAAATAATATAGTATGGCACATAAGAAAGGAGTCGGTAGTTCACGTAACGGTAGAGAGTCAGAAAGCAAAAGACTCGGCGTGAAACTTTTTGGCGGACAGGAAGCCAAAGCCGGCAATATCATCGTAAGACAAAGAGGTACCAGGCACAACCCCGGTAGAAATGTTGGTATGGGAAAAGACCACACATTGTTTGCTCTGGTTGATGGTACGGTAACGTTTAAGAAGAAGTCAGAAGGAAAATCATATGTTTCGGTTGAGCCCATTGCTCAGGCCTGAACAGCTTGTTGACTTCTTTATCCAAAGAATACAACCCGCTTCAGGCGGGTTTTTTGGTTTATACTTAACCATCTAACTACCCAGTTCCTATAAGATTGACCAGGTAAAAACAATGATTAAACAAAACTACACGGTATGTTACAGATCAGCCTAATACGTGAACAAAAAGAACAGGTTGCACAAGCCCTGAAAAAGAAGAACTTTGATGCTGCAGAAATTATCGAACGCATTCTGGAAGTCGATCAGCAGAGAAGAATTACCCAGAAAAAACTGGACGATACCCTTGCAGAAAGCAAAATTATGGCCCGGGAAATCGGAACCCTTATGAAATCAGGGCAGCAGGAGAAGGCCAATAAACTTCGCGAAGAAACTTCACGCGGTAAAATCGTGGTAAAGGAACTGCAGGATAAGCTTGCCCAGCTGGAAAGCGAGCAGGAAAGTTTGCTGGTACTGCTTCCCAATATGCCTCATGATACTGTTCCTGCAGGCAATACACCTGATGACAACGAAGTAGTTACTCAGGAAGGAGAAATAACTGAATTGCATCAGGATGCTGTTCCGCATTGGGAGCTGGCCACTAAATATGATATCATTGATTTTGAAGCCGGTACCAAAATCACCGGTGCAGGTTTTCCCGTTTACAAGGGAAAAGGGGCAAAACTGCAAAGGGCGCTGATCAGCTTCTTCCTTGATGAGGCAACCCAGGCAGGGTACACCGAGTACCAGCCACCATTAATGGTTAATGAAGCTTCAGCCTATGGTACAGGACAGTTGCCTGATAAAGACGGGCAGATGTATCACGTAACCCTTGATAATTTATACATGATCCCCACTGCCGAGGTGCCTGTAACCAATCTTTTCAGGGATGTTATACTGCAGGAAAACCAGCTGCCGGCAAGAAGTACGGCCTATTCAGCTTGTTTCAGAAGAGAAGCCGGTTCTTATGGCAAGGATGTAAGAGGACTTAACAGATTGCACCAGTTTGATAAGGTGGAGATCGTGCAACTGACCACACCTGAGGCAAGCTACCAGGCACTGGAAGAAATGCGTGAATACGTTACAGGTTTGCTGAGAAAGCTTGAATTACCCTTCAGAATACTCAACCTGTGCGGAGGAGACATCAGCTTTGCCAGTGCCAAAACCTATGATATGGAAGTGTTTAGTGCTGCGCAAAACAGATGGCTCGAAGTAAGTTCCATTTCCAATTTTGAAACATTCCAGTCAAACAGGATGAAATTAAGGTATAAAACAAAAGAAGGAAAAACAATCCTTGCTCATACCCTTAATGGCAGCGCACTTGCATTGCCCAGAATCCTGGCGGCATTGCTTGAGAACAATCAAACAGAACAAGGGATAAAAATCCCCAAAGTTCTGGTGCCCTATACCGGCTTTGACAATATTAGTTAAAGCACCGGCAAAAACCCACCCCTTTGCAAAACAAAGCAATTAATGCTGTCGTTTATCTGGGGTAACACTTAATTTCCTAATATTATGCGTATCATACTTCTGTTCATCATACTTTTTGTGACCTTTTCCTCCCATTCACAGGAAAGGGACAATCAGCAGTCGAGCGATGAATTGCTTGCAGCACAGCTTATGAACGAAGGAAATTTTGAGAAAGCGGCTACCATTTATGAAGAATTGTTTGATAAAAACCCTACACCCCTCATATACAACAATTACCTGCGTTGCCTGATTGAGCTGGAAGATTACCGCAGAGCACTTCGGGTTGTAAACAGCCAGATCAGCAACAACCCCGGTCGGGCACGATTTGAAGTAGACCTTGGGTATGTGTATACCCGGTCTGGTGATAATCGCCGGGCAAGAAGGCAGCTGGAAGGGTTGATCAACGATCTCAGGGCGCATCCGCCGTCAGTTACAGATCTGGCCAATGCATTTCTTTTCAGGAATTTTACCGATTATGCTTTGCAGACCTATCTGAAAGGAAGGGAGTTGATCGGGGTGGCTTTCCCATTCAATTTGCAGCTGGCAGAGATATACCAGCGAAAAGGGGATTATGCCAATATGATGAACGAGTATGTGGAGTTGGTGGTGAAGGATGATTCTTTCCTGGAACAGGTTCAGGGCCTCTTGCAGGACGCTATAAACAACGACCCTGGGTTTGAAAAAACAGATGCACTGCGCAGGATTTTGTTGCAGGGTTCGCAAAGAAACCCTTCGCAAACCCTCTATGCCGAATTGCTCTTGTGGCTGTCCATTCAGCAGAAGGATTTTGTTATGGCTTTTCGTCAGGCAAGAGCTCTGGACCGCAGAACCGCTCAGGATGGCAGCCTGGTGATTGAAGTTGCAAGGCTTAGTGCTGCTAACCAACAATATGATATTGCCTCGCAAAGTTTTGGCTATGTGGTGGATCTGGGTGAACTCTCACCCTATTATCTTGATGCAAGGGTAGGGTTGCTGAATGTAAAATACAGCCAGGCTACCAAAGGTTATGCAATAGATTATGATTTGCTCAGGGAGGTGGAGGCAGAATACCTCCAGACCCTCGATCAGCTCGGTGTAAGGCCCCAGACTGTCTCTCTTGTTCGTAATCTGGCCAATTTGAAAGCTTTTTACCTGAATAAGCATGATGAGGCAACCGAGATCCTTCGCGCCGTGATCGACCTGCCCAACATTTCGCACAGGATCAGGGGAGAATGCCGGGTGGAACTGGCAGATATACTTATTCTCAAAGGGCAGCTTTGGGATGCACACTTGCAGTATGCCCAGGTAGACCGTATGTTTCGCGATGATCCACTGGCCCACGAAGCAAGGTACAAAAATGCCCGGCTATCTTTTTACATGGGTGAGTTTAAATGGGCCAAAGCCCAGCTCGATGTGCTTAAAGCAGCTACATCACGCCTTATGGCCAATGATGCCATGGCCCTGTCCCTACTGATTCAGGATAACCTGGGCGCAGATGCGGTATCGGTGCCACTGGAAATGTATGCCCGGGCCGAACTGCATACCTTTACCAACAACTTCGACCTTGCCATCCAGGTGCTTGATTCAATCCAGACACAGTTCTCCGGTCATCAGATCATTGATGATGTGATGATGACGCGTGCATCGATCTATTCACGCACCGGTAAATATGATCAGGCTGATCAGTTGCTCGAACAGGTGGCAGCAAGGTACCCCAGGGGATTGCACGCGGCAGAGGCTTTGTTTCGCAGGGCATTGTTGCAGGAACGTATTTTTGAAAATAAAGAGCTGGCCATGGAGTTACATACCCAATTGATGACCAGCTATCCCGGAAGTCTCAGGAATGCTGATGCGCGTAGTCGTTTCAGGTATTTAAGGGGAGACATAAATCAGGATGAATTATTCTTTTACGGTATAGAGTTTTGAACACTGTCAGACCTAAAAAACATCTTGGCCAGCACTTTTTTTTTTTTTTTTAAAT
>SLIL01000081.1 GCA_007135645.1 Bacteroidales bacterium | reverse complement strand
TCGAAAACAGCTTTGCGATCCAGGCCGGTATGGCCAAGTACTTCATTTTTGAGGTAGGTAAGCTCCACGATTTCGCCCTGTTCTTCGCGCAGCAATTCATTCAGAAAATCAAGCAATAAATCCTTGCTGGGCTCTTCCCCAAAGAGCCGTTTAAATCCATAATCGGTAAAAGGATTGACGTATTTTTCAGCAAACTCGTTCATCGTCATCGTGTTTAGGCAAAGATACGTGTTTTTGGAATTAAAATTCGAAATTCCTGTCATTTCCAGGATCTGCACGAATGACATTCCGGCTTGCCGGAGTCTTTCGTTATTTTCTTACTTTTGCACCGATAAAAATGCTAAGACTAAACGAAAGGGACTGCAATCAATTCGTCCTTTGAAAACAGGAAACAAATTAATCTTTTTTAGATAATGAAAACAAGCACCAGTGCATTTGGAAACCTTCCTGACGGAAGAAAAGTAAATCTATACCAGTTTGAAACCCCAAAGGGATTAAAAGTAAGCATTACTAATTATGGTGCTGGCATTACATCTATTGAAATGCCTGACAAACATGGGAAAACTGAGGAAATAACCGCAGGATTTCCTTCTTTTGATGGTTACCTGGGTGACCACCCTTGTTTCGGAGTGATTGTAGGGAGGTTTGCCAACCGGATTGCCGGGGGCAAATTCAGGATCAACAATGTTGAATATCATTTAAACCAGAACGACGGGGAGAATCATTTACATGGCGGCCCCGGTGGTTTTCAGTTCAGGTTGTGGGACAGCAAACTCATTGAGAAGGATAACGCTGCCGGGGTTGAGCTGATCTACCACAGTGCTGACCTGGAAGAAGGCTATCCAGGCAACGTGAAAGCCATTGTTACCTATATGATCAGCAACGATAATGATATTACCATTACCTACCAGGCAACCACCGACCAGCCAACCCATGTTAATCTTACCAACCATGCCTATTTCAACCTTACTGGTTTCAGGGAAAAGATCTATGGTCACCAGCTGATGGTTTTCTCTGATCTTTACCTTGAAATGGATGCTTCCAACATCCCAACCGGCAAACTGCTTCCCTGCAAAGGTTCTCAGCTAGACTTTTGTGCAGAAAAACCGCTTGACGGACCTGTGAAGGCTATTCCCACTGGTCTGGATCATTGCTTCGTGCTTAACCAGGCGCGTAATATGGAGATGCCCATTGCCCGCCTTTCAGAACCCGGATCGGGACGCAGCATCACGGTTTACACCGACCAGCCTGGCATACAGGTTTACAGCGGAAACTCACTGGATGGAAGCCAGAAAGGCCATAACGGAACAGTGTACGACAAGCATAGCGCCATTTGCCTGGAAACACAACACTATCCTGACAGCCCCAACCAGCCACAGTTTCCTTCAACACTGCTTAAGCCCGGAGAAACATACAATTACCAGGCAAGGTTTGTATTTGCCATTGATTAGAATTCATAAAACCTGCAATTGTTTTACCATAAGCAGATCTTCGTTTAAACCCGGCCCATTGAAGTAATGACTTTAACTGCCAGGCACCACCCTTGATATCCCGGTGGGATAATCCTGGTTGATGGCATTTACCACCAGGTCATAGTCCGACGGGTTTTCCACAAAATCAAGGTGATTAATATCCAGCAGCAGTACTTTCAGGTTTTTTTGCTGCCTGAGGTATTCAAAGTAGCTTTCCTGGATGTTATCCAGGTACTCGTCAGGGATCTGCTGCTCGTAATCACGCCCTCTCTTCCTGATATTGTTCTGCAGCCTGTCTGTTTTGACGTACAAATGCACCAGCAGGTCAGGTTTGGGAAGGTTGGTGTTCATGATGTTGAAGAGCCGGAAAAAGAGCTGGTATTCGTCTTCGTTGAGGGTTTTTCGGGCAAAGATCACGCTTTTATTGAGGAAGTAATCGGAGATGGTAAATTTTGAGAACAACTCCTGACTGGGAAGTTCGGTTTTCAGTTGCTGGTATCGCTCAGCAAGAAAAGACAACTCAAGAGGAAAGGCGTAACGTTCCTGGTTTTTGTAAAATTTTGCCAGGAAAGGATTGTCTTCAAACTGCTCCAGGATAAGCTTCCCCCCGTATTGCTGAGCAATCATGCGGGCAAGGGTTGTTTTCCCTGCCCCAATATTCCCCTCAATAGCTATGTAGTTGTATATCATTTCAAAAAATTCTGTTTATCCCGGTAAATCTTCACTATAGCGACTCCAATCCCACATGCTGCTCTTCAAATACTAAAACTTTATGCCTGTCAGGGCAGCATTGTTTAAGTTCAGTCATCGTTTTATTCAAAACAGGATGCAAGAAGTCTGGTGCCAATTCGGCCATTGGTTCCAGTGCAAAGTTTCTTAAATGCATCCGTGGATGGGGAACAGTAAGTACATCTGTTTCAATAATTTCATTGTTAAAGAAAAGAATGTCAATATCAATGGTGCGCGACTCATAGCCTTTCCCATTGCGTTTCCGCCCGAGGGTCTCTTCAATTTTGAGCAATACTTTTAGTAATGCTTTTGCATCCAGACTGGTATTGACAAGAAGTGCCTGATTGAGAAAAATATCATTAGACTCAAACCCCCATGGCTGTGTTTGATACAAGGATGATGCAGATACAATCATACCTGCTTCCTTTGCGATCATTGTCCGGGCCCTGGAAAAGGTTTCCTTCTTGTAGCCCAGGTTTGCCCCCAGCAAAATATAAGCATCATTATCCATGGAAAAGTAGTTAAAAAAATAAGTGTTTCTTCAGGCAACCTGCCTAAAACATTTATGGCTATTTGTGGCGCAAAATTCAAGAAAAAAAATGGTTTATCAAAAACTATTGCTCAGCTTTTTTTGTTGGCCTGTAATAAAGAAGGGAATATAGCGTCAAATGGTTAAAAAAGGCACATTTATCATCCAACCAAAATAAATATTTTCAACAATAAAAAGTAGTAACTATGAAACAGTTTTTCAAGTTTATGTTTGCCTCCATGCTGGGTGGTTTTCTGTTGTTCCTGATCGGGTTCTTTCTTATGATCGGTATTTTTTCATCCCTTGGAAGGAAAGACCCCAAACCTGTTGCAGCCAATTCCGTACTTCATCTTGAGCTGAACAATATGATCCTCGAAAGGACTTCAGACAATCCTTTTGACAACATCGACTTTACTTCATTCGGCGGCTCAAGAACCCTCGGACTCAACGAGCTTTTACGCAATATAAAAAAGGCAGGGGAAGATGAAAATATTAGCGGTATATTTCTTGACCTGAGTTTTACCCAAACAGGTTGGGCCACATTAGCTGAGATACGCAATGGATTGCTTGAATTCAAAGAAAAGGGCAAATTCATCATCGCTTATGGTGACTTCATGACCCAGGGGGCCTATTATCTTGCCACAGTTGCAGATGAAATTTTCCTGAATCCGGAGGGTATGGTTGATTTCAGGGGATTAAACGCCGAAGTATTGTTCATGAAAAACATGCTGGAAAAAATTGGTGTTGAACCACAGGTAATAAGAACCGGTGAGTTTAAAAGTGCTGCCGAGCCACTATTCCTTGAAAGATTGAGCAGGGAGAACCGCGAGCAGATCCAGGCTTACCTTGGTTCGTTGTGGAATACTGTATTAAAAGATGTAAGTGAGCAGCGTAATATCCCGGCAAACGAACTCAATGACATTGCAGACAATTACCTGGCAAGGACCCCCGCTGGAGCACTTGAGTCGCGCATTATTGACCGTATTGCTTTCAGGGATGAAGTAATGGATCATTTAAAGGAGAAACTTGATCTGGACGAAAAGAAAAAAGTTAACCTGGTAAATTACACCCGATACAACAACACTCCTCTTCCTGATAGTATGATTCCGGTAGGAGTGAGAGACCGCATAGCTGTGGTATATGGTTTTGGCAATGTGGTAATGGGTGAAGGCTCCGACAACTCCATGGGCGGAGACCGAATTGCCAAAGCACTGAGGCAAGCCAGGGAAGATGAATCCGTAAAAGCCATTGTTTTCAGAATTAACTCGCCCGGTGGAGCAGTGCTGGCGGCAGACATTATGCTGCGGGAAGCTATGCTGGCCGGGGATGCAAAACCACTGGTCGTAAGCATGGGTGATGTTGCTGCAAGTGCTGGTTATTTTGTTGGCACCTATGCTGATAAGATCATTGCACAACCCAACACTATTACAGGTTCCATAGGAGTATTCGGGATCATTCCCAATATGCAGGAAATGTTTAATGATAAGCTGGGGATCACCTTTGACAATGTAAAAACCAATGAACTTGCCGATTTTGGATCAGTAAGCAGACCACTCACAAGAGCAGAAAGGCAAATTCTTGAAGAAACTATACAAAGAGCATATGATAACTTTATTAACCATGTGGCTGAGGGAAGGGGGCTTCCTGTATCTACCGTTGACAGCATAGCCCGCGGACGAGTATGGAGCGGGGTTGATGCACAGCGGATTGGACTGGTGGATGACTTTGGTGGATTGAATTATGCCATTGAACAAGCTGCAGCGCTTGCTGGTATTGAGGAATACCGGATCGTGGAGCTACCCGAAAGAAAAGACTTTTTTGCAAGGATCATGGAAGGATTCAGTGGTGCTGAAGCACGCTTTATCAGATCCAGAATGGGTGATGATGCCTATCAGGTTTTCCAGAGAATGCAGCAGGCCACTGAAAATACCGGCATCCTGATGCGAATGCCCTACGACATTTATATTGACTGACAATTATTTCAGAACCCTTAAAGTCAAAGGGCCGCTTTTACTTATTTTGTAAAGGCGGCCCTTTTTCTTTAACCTGAACATCAGGTTTTATATACTTAACAACTATACCTGTGGATACTTTTTCATAACTTCCACCGGTTTCATCAAAAGGTCAACATATTGCGCCCTGCGATAGGCAAAGGGATCTTTGGAGTTTACTTTTGCAACCTTTCCGCGGAAGTCATCAAGAGAATTATACTTATTCTTCTCCATCCATGCTTCCATATCGTTTAGCATCGTGGTAATATGGGGTATTTTATTCTTATAAACGGTGCTTACAATTTGCACGGCCTGGGCGCCTGCCATTATCATCCGGATTGCATCTTCAGCATAAAAAACACCGGTATTGCTGCAGATATCACCGTTGATCTGCTTATAAAGCAAGCCTGCATAGCGAAGTGGTAACCTGTAATCACCTGCCTGCGAAAGGTTGAAAGGGCTGTAGAGATCTTGTTTGTCAAGATCAATATCCGGCTGAAACAATCTGTTGAACAATACAAATCCTTCAACTCCTGCTTTGTCTATCTGGCTGATGATCTGCAGAGGATTGGTATAGAAAAAACTCAGTTTAACACTCACAGGAATACTCACAGCGGATTTTATTTCCTTTAAAATATCCAGTTGTTCTTTCTCAATAGATTCTGCACTTTGGTTCTTGTCTTTGGGATTTGCGTAAAAATTAAGTTCCAAAGCATCAATACCGGTTTTTTCCATTTGCTGCGCATATTCAACCCAGGTGCTATGATTAACACAGTTCAGGCTTCCGATAACAGGAATACCAAGGGCATTTTTTACTTCCGCAAGCTTGGCCAGATGTTCGGCAGGGCCGGCATGTTCAAGGTTTGGGAAAAGACTGATCATTTCTGCGTTTCGCTCGGTATACTCCTGGAGCTCTTCTTCCATCTGCAAGCTTTCGAGATTGATCTGCTCTTCAAAAAGCGACTTGAACACAATAGCCGATGCACCGGCATCCTCAACCTTTTTGGCAGTATCAAGGTCGAGGGTAAGGTTGCAAGCACCTAAGATCAAAGGGTTTTTCAGTTCCAAACCCATATACGTTGTTTTTAGTCTGGTCATATTTGTATGGTTTTAAAGTTTAATTAAGTTTTTCAATGCCTAAAAGTAAAAACTATTTGCGAAAAGCACAAAATAAATCGATAAATGATTTACTATATTTTATTAAAACGCTTATTTACAGAAAAGAACCTACCTGTAATTTTTTCTGTTTTTCCTTTAAT
>SLIL01000306.1 GCA_007135645.1 Bacteroidales bacterium | reverse complement strand
GCCTGAGATGGTAGTTCGTGAATGGTAGTTGGTGGCTGGTGGTTGGTTTACCGGTAAACCCTTCGAGCGGTCGCAGACCCTCGGAGTGGTTGGATTTAATGCGAATAATGGTTGGAAGTAGGATGTTATTATGATGTAGTGTTTCAGGAATTTTTAGATGGTGAAAGTGTAAAACCAGAGCGATGATTTATGTCCTGTTTGTAGTAGGGTTTGTGTTTTTGATCTATGGCGCCAATTTCCTGGTTGACGGGGCGGCATCGCTGGCCCGTAAGTACCGGGTTTCCAATATCGTAATAGGCCTTACCATTGTTGCTTTGGGCACATCCAGCCCTGAGCTGGTGGTAAACCTGATCGCCAGTTTTCAGGGGAATGAGGATGTGGCACTGGGTAATATCCTGGGAAGCAATGTCTCCAATATCCTGCTTATCCTGGGGGTGTCAGCACTGATTTTTCCCCTTACAGTAAATGATAACACCAAATGGAAAGAGGTGCCCCTCAGCATTCTTGCTGCAGGGGTACTGGCCATTGTTGCCAATGATGCCCTTATTGACGGAAAAGCATTTTCGCCAACCGTAACCCGTAGCGACGGGATCATCCTGGTGGCATTTTTCCTGCTTTTTATGCATTATGCCTTCAGTATTTCCCGCAACAAGAATACGGTTGAAATGGAGATCAGGGTGTTCAGCCCGTTGAAGTCGTGGCTCATGATCCTGGCAGGGATAGTGGGGCTGGTGCTGGGAGGCAAGTGGATCGTGGATGGGGCAGTGGTAATTGCCGGTAACCTGGGTATGAGTGAAGCCCTCATCAGTCTTACCATTATTGCCATAGGCACCTCGCTGCCTGAGCTGGCCACCTGTGTGGTAGCGGCCATGAAAAGAAACCCTGATATCGTGATTGGCAACGTGATTGGATCCAATATTTTTAATGTATTCTTTGTACTGGGTACCAGTGCCATCATCAAGCCCTTACCCTTTAACACTACCCTTAACTTTGATGTGTACACGGGGATAATAGCCTGTTTGCTCCTGTTTGCATTCTTGTTCTTTCCCAGGAAAAAGGTGCTTGAACGTTGGCAGGGTGGGGTTCTGCTGATTCTTTATATCCTTTATATCGGGATATTGGTATATAAGGGATAGATAAGTCAACGATCAAAAAAAACGGGCGATCGCATGACCGCCCGTTTTTTTTAACCTGATACTGAGCCAGGTCCTATCAATTATTCGCTGTCATGTTTGTAATATGTAACAGTGTTGAGCTTTTTCCATGCTCCGCGGGTAAAATCCGGGAACTTAACGGGCATACCCTGATTGGCCACAGATACCTGCGAAAGTTCTATAAGCGCAGACCATGAAGCAGCATCATACACATCCTGATCCAGTGGCAATCCATGGTGCAGGCAGTAAATCAGCCGGTAGTCCATGATGAAATCCATTCCACCGTGGCCACCTACCTGCCGTGCTTTTTCCCCTACTTCTGTTACGATGGGATGTTCATAGACCTTTAAAAGGGAGTCAAGCTTTTCGGCAGTAAGCCAGTTGTGTCCGTTGGGTTCCAGCGCAATGCCTGTGCGGGGCCACTTTTGTGCAAAACCTTTTGTTCCGCTGATCATATGAATACGGCTGTAGGGGCGTGGGCTGGTAACGTCATGCTGGATATTGATGGTTTTTCCATTGGCAGTTTTAATGATGGTGGTGTTCATATCCCCTTTGGCATAGTTGCGCCTGGCATAATCAGAGTCTTCGCCAAATTTTTCTTTGGCATAAGCCGTGAGTCCAAACTGGCCGCTTGATAAGGATACCAGGTATTCCATGCGGTCGCCGCGGTTAAGGTTAAGAATATGGGCGAGAGGACCCAGGCCGTGCATGGGGTAAAGCGAGCCGTCTTTTTCAGCATTGTGTTCCAGTCTCCACATGTTCCAGTAATGTCCGGGCTCTCCTTCCTCGGCAAACAACATGGAACGCAAATCGTGAATGTAAGCTCCTTCGGTATGTACAATCTCACCAAAGAGTCCCTGCTGTGCCATGTTCAGGGTGGCCATCTCGAAAAAGTCGTAGTTGGTGTTTTCAAGCATCATCATGTGGCGGCGGGTACGTTCAGCAGTGTTTACCAGGTCCCAGGCTTCTTCTATGGTGAGGGCGGCCGGGATCTCGGTGGCCACATGCTTGCCATGTTCCATGGAATAAACGGCTATGGGAGCGTGCAGATCCCAGTGCGTGCAAATGTAAACCAGGTCAACATCGTCTCGCTTTGCAATGTCTTTCCAACCGTCTTCATTGGTATAGGTATCAGCAGGTGGCCTGCCCATTCTTTCAAGAGTCTGCAAAGCCCTTTCAACGCTGGAAGGAACCACGTCGGCAATGGCAACGATCTCTGCCTCTTCGATGTAGCTAAGCCTGCGAACAGCGCCCTGGCCTCTCATGCCCAGCCCAATAATGGCCACGCGTACCGTCTCCAGGGGTTCGGTCCTGAGCTCAAGCACGTGGTCCTGGCCGGCAGGACGGGGAGGGGTGGGGAATACCTCTACAGCCGTAAAGGGTTGGTTGGGGTCGTAGGATCCTGTGGATGAGTTACAGGACACCAATACTGATGCCATGAGCACCAGCAATAAGGAAACCGTTAGTGAATTCGTTTTTTTCATTGTTGAAAGATTTGATGGGTTTAATTTGAGGTTTTTTTGTGTTTATGAAGGAAAAAGAAATGGTTCAATTGACTTGCTTTTTGCCTGGCCGGTTTTAAAAAACGGGAATCTCGTTGAGTGCATTGTCAATGATCGCTTTCATCAGGTTTTGCTTTTCTGTCATGCTCTCAATGAGTTTCTTCTGCACCAGCGACCGGGCAAGGTTATGGTCATTCCAGGCCGTTTTGTAATACACATCCCCGTTGAGGTAATCGGCCAGAAACCGGATACCCATGATAAAGGTCATTAGAAAAGGGGCCTTGTAAAACAACTCTTCTTCCTTTTGATTTACAATGGATCTTACCTGCCCCATATACCCCATGGTAAATGAAGTAAATGCATCCATGTTAAACGACACTTTCGTAAGATCTTTTTCATCTTCCTCAGCTGTATTGGCACAGGTGCGCAGGGCATCGCCGTAATCATAATACAATATGCCCGGGCCTACCGTGTCAAGGTCGATTATGGCCACTGCCTTATCATCCCTGAAAAGCAGATTGTTTATCTTGGTGTCGTTATGTACGATGCGTTGAGGGATATCGCCCCTGGCAACCAGTTCTTCGATCTGGGTAAGTTGCTCCTCAAAATTTTTGTAAAACCTCACCACATCTGCCACATCAGCCAGTCTTCCTACCTTGTCGTCCGCGATGGCATCATTGAGTTGCTGAATGCGGAATGTAAGGCTGTGAAAATCTTTGATGGGCTCCCTGAAATCGGCAGCATCCAGCTTATGGCATGACCGGGCAAACCACCCGAAGGCATTGCCTGCTTCAAAAGCCTGCCATTTCTGCTGGGCGATCTCCAGTGAGTAGGAGTCGGAAATAAAAGAAGTCATGCGCCAGGCACCTCCCAGGGGGTCGATGTGCAACTTGCGGCCATCAGCTGTGCGGATGAGCCTGGCAATGGTAAGGGATTCCTTCATCTTGAAAACAGCATCCTCCAGCCTGGCATGAGTCTCCACAATTCCTATGGGATCAGGGAATACTTGCGTATTGATACGCTGAAGAATATAATTGGGCTTTTCTCCCTGCAGACGCACCCGGTAGGTATTGTTGATGTGCCCATTCCCGAATGGGATCACCTCTGCAACCAGGTTATAAGGAAAGAAAACCTTTACCACCTCTTGTAACATGACTTCTTTTTTAATGACTACTTCATTTTAAGTTTGTTCCAGAACCTGACCAGCAACAGGGATGAAACAGTGCCCAACCCGACGAATATCAGCGTCTGAATAGTATTTCCGTATAAAATATTTCCAATAGAGAATAGTATGCTGTATATGCTGATACAGCCCAGGATCATACAAATGATACCCGTGGGTACGTCCCATCTGAGATCAGATTCTTTTATCAACTCAATGTTTTCTGCTTTTGCCCTGTCAACCACAGCCTTCCAGCCTGGTCCTCCCGGACGGATCCTGGTATAAAAACTACGCAGGGTTTCCTCTTTAATGGGCTGGGTAAGGAAGGTGACAATGATCCAGGATGCGGAGGTTAAGAACACTACGCCAGTGAATTTGATGATGTTCCAGTATGTTACCGATGTGGTCATTCCGAAGATCTCCACCATATCCGGTTCAATGCGGGTAAGGGCAAAGTTTTCGGCAAGGATAAACATCAGCGAGAAGAATCCTGCTGCAACCATGGCTGCAATTTCTGAATAGGCATTGATCCGCCACCAGAACCACCGCAATATATATATCAAGCCTGTTCCTGCCCCGATCATCAGCAGGTACTGAAAGGCCTGCAGGGCATTTTGAAGCACCAGGGCCAGCAAGACCGAGAAGAACATCAGGGCTACCGTGCTGATCCTTCCAAAGGTTACCTTTTGCTTTTCGGTAGCAGTGGGGTTGTAGAACCGGCCGTAAAAGTCGTTTACCAGGTAAGATGATCCCCAGTTGAGCTGCGATGCCGTAGTAGACATGTAGGCAGCAATCAGCGATGCAACAACCAGCCCCAGCAATCCGGCGGGCAGAAACTCGCGCAACATGGCCGGGTAGGCAAAGTCGTTCTGTATATATTGAGTGGAAACATCGGGGAACCGATCTACCATAGACTGGATATCGGGGAAAACAATCAATGATGCCAGACCCACAACAATCCAGGGCCAGGGCCTCAGTGCATAGTGGAAAAAGTTGAACAACAGTGTTGCTCCCACGGCATGGTCTTCATTTTTTGCCGAAAGCATCCTTTGGGCAATGTATCCGCCACCGCCGGGCTCTGCTCCCGGATACCAGGCCGCCCACCATTGTATGGCAAGGGGGATGATAAAGATGCTTAAAAACAGTTCGGGTTGCGATACACTGGGCACAAGGCTGAGTTTATCAGCTACATTGGGGTGTGAGAACAGCGCAGAAAGCCCTCCGATCTCCGGCGATCTGGTTACCAGTACGGCGGCTATGATAGCACCAAACATGGCAAAGCTGAACTGAAACAGGTCAGTCCACAAAATGGACTTCAGGCCTCCTAAGCTGCTGTAAAAAACAACAATCACCGCTGCAATGATCAATGCAGGGGCTGGCTGTAATCCCAGCATTACCCCGGCAATCTTGATAAATGCCAGCGAAACACTCGCGATCACCATTACATTAAAGAAGAACCCCAGGTAAATGGCCCGGAAACCCCTGAGAAATGCAGCCATCTTACCGCTGTATCTCAACTCGTAAAACTCAAGGTCGGTCATTACTTTGGATCGGTTCCACAACTTGGCATATACAAATACGGTAAGCATACCTGTAAGCAAAAATGCCCACCAGAGCCAGTTGCTTGCCACACCACCTGTTCTTACCATGTCAGTAACAAGGTTGGGTGTGTCGGCCGAAAAAGTAGTAGCCACCATGGATACCCCAAGAAGCCACCAGGGCATATTGCGCCCCGAAAGGAAAAAGTTGGTTGTGCTTTTACCGGCTTGCCGCGAGGCCAGATATCCAATGGTTAAAAGGATCGCGAAAAAAATTGCCAGAATGGTCCAGTCAATCGGTTGTAGAATCATCGTTTATTGATTTAAGTGAATTATTTTTTTGCCGCTCAAAGATATTTATCCTTATTAAATAACCGAAACAAAACTGATGGCTTTCGCAGGTTTTTTATTAATCTCTTTGAATTTTATTGCTACCAGGTGGCTTCTTTAAGAAGGTTGATGTATAAAATTAAAGATTGATACTATCCATTCTGCAATCCGTCTTAATATACCTTAAAAGAGCATTAGATATTAAAGCAAATAAATAATTACGGCACCAAAAATAAAAATAAATAACAATATAAAAAAATAATTGTGTTAAAAATAAAATTATTTAAAAAGATTATTATATTTGCAAATAAAATT
>SLIL01000220.1 GCA_007135645.1 Bacteroidales bacterium | reverse complement strand
TTTTTTTATTAAATTAATTTAAAATTTGTATTTTCGTGCCCAAAATCATTCTTCTTTTGGTCTTTTTAAAAAAGCAACTACATTTGCAACGTGTAAAATTTACATAATTAAAATGGAGAAACTCATAAAAAATATCTCCGTCGACTGTGTAATTTTTGGGTTTAACTCAAAAACATTACAGGTGTTGTTAACCGAACGGATACTAAAGGATGAGAAAACCGGAGAGATCCTTATTTCTGATTATACCCTGCAGGGCCACCATGTTCTTGTAGGAGAAAACCTTGATGATGCTGCCCGAAGGGTTCTGAAAGAAAAAACCGGACTGGATAATATCTACCTTGAACAATATTATACCTTCGGTAACGTAAACCGCATATCCAATCCTAAAGACCAGCTCTGGGTAAGGACAAGGTATCCCGAAATCAGCGACCATGTAATATCTGTAGGCTATTTCTCCCTGGTTAACAGCGCCCTTGTTAAACCTGATCATGGGCACGAATTCACCCAATGGTTTCCGGTTGAGGAGCTCCCCCCCCTGGCATTTGATCATGAAACAATTATCCAGAAAGCCCTTGAAGCTCTCAGGTTTAAATTATGGAGAGAACCTATCGGGTTTGAACTGTTGCCCGAAAAATTCACCCTTACCCAATTGCAAAGTCTTTACGAAGCAGTGCTTGGAATTAAACTTGACCGCAGGAACTTCCGGAAAAAAGTTTCACAGATGAAACATATCATCCTCATGGATGATCATAAAAAACGTAGTTCCCCAAATAACCCTCAAAACTATTTTTTCAGCAGGGAAGTTTACGAAAAAACCCGAAAGGCAAGACTGGACTTTACCATATAGTTCTTATTTAAATCCTATATTACAATGACATATGGATATTTTGATGACAGCAACAGGGAGTATGTGATCACCAACCCTGAAACGCCCTGGCCATGGATCAATTACCTGGGAAACAAGGATTTTTTCTCCCTGATCTCCAATACGGCCGGTGGATATGCATTTTACAAAGATGCGAAATTCCGAAGGCTTACGCGATACAGGTATAATAATGTACCCATGGACAACGGAGGGAGGTATTTTTATATCCGTGAAGGAGAAACCATCTGGTCTCCAGGCTGGAAACCGGTAAAAACTCCGCTCGACTTCTACGAATGCCGACATGGACTCAATTACACTATTATTAAAGGGGAAAAGAATAATCTGAAAGCAGAAGTGTTGTTTTTTATCCCCTCTGATTCATGGTGCGAAATACAAAAAGTAACCCTTACCAATAATTCAGACAAAAAAAAGGAATTCAAGCTTTTTTCATATATGGAATGGTGCCTCTGGAATGCCGAAGATGATCAAAATAATCTGCAGCGCAACCTGAGTACCGGTGAAGTGGAAATAGACGGTTCTACCATATACCATAAAACGGAGTACAAAGAACGCCGGAATCACTATGCGTTTTACCATGTCAACACCCCTGTGCAGGGGTTTGATACCGACAGGGAAAGCTTCATGGGCTTATACAACGAAATGTCGGGGCCAAAGGCTGTTTTGGAGGGCATACCCCGAAACTCCCACGCCCATGGCTGGTCGCCCGTTGCATCGCATTATCTTGAAATTGAGCTTGAACCGGGTGAGTCGAAAGAGCTGATCTTTATCCTGGGGTATGTAGAAAATACACAGGAGGAAAAGTGGGAGTCAAAAAATGTAATCAACAAAACCAAAGCCAGGCAGGCCATACAATCTTTTGACACCCCTGCCAAAGCAGAAAAAGCTTTTGAAGACCTGCGCAACATGTGGGATGAACTGCTGGGCAATTTTGTTCTCCAAAGCGGCGATGAAAAACTGGACCGCATGGTGAATATCTGGAACCAGTACCAGTGCATGGTCACGTTTAACATGTCGCGCTCAGCCTCCTTCTTTGAAGTAGGTATCGGCAGGGGCATGGGGTTCAGGGATTCCAACCAGGACCTCATTGGGTTTGTGCACCAGGTACCCGCACGGGCCCGCGAACGCATCATCGATATTGCATCTACCCAATTTGAAGACGGGGGGGCATATCACCAGTACCAGCCCCTTACCAAGCGGGGTAACAACGCCATTGGGGGCAACTTCAACGACGACCCCCTCTGGCTCATACTCTCCACAACAGAATACATAAAGGAAACAGGCGATTTTGGTATCCTGGATGAGATGGTCCCCTTTGATAATGACGAAACAAAAGCCAAACCCCATTTCGACCACCTTAAAGCCTCCTTATATCATGTAGTGAACAACCTTGGGCCCCACGGATTGCCTCTTATCGGCAGGGCCGACTGGAATGACTGCCTCAACCTCAATTGCTTTTCCAATGATCCCAACGAATCCTTCCAAACCACAGAGAATAAATCGGGTGGTACGGCGGAGTCGGTAATGATCGCTGGGTTGTTCGTGGTGTATGGTCGCGAATTTGCCCACCTGTGCCGGCAGATTGGAAAAGGAGAGGAAGCAATAGAAGCGGAGAGACATGTAAACCAAATGGTTGAAGCAGTTAAAGAGCATGGCTGGGATGGTGAATGGTTTTTACGTGCCTACGATTTCTTTGGCCAGAAAGTGGGTAGCAAAGAAAATGAAGAGGGGAAAATATTTATAGAATCCAATGGCTGGTGCTCCATGGCCGAAATTGGCAAAGAAGAAGGAATGATTGAAAAGGCCCTGGACTCTGTAAAAAAATACCTCGATTGCGAATACGGGATCGTACTCAACAACCCGGCATTTACTAAATATTTCATTGAATACGGGGAGATCTCTACTTACCCGGCAGGCTACAAAGAAAATGCAGGGATCTTTTGCCATAACAATCCCTGGATCATGATTGGTGAAGCCATAATAGGCCGGGGTGAACGTGCATGGGATTATTACAAAAAAATCTGCCCTGCATACCTGGAAGACATCAGTCAGCTGCATAAAACAGAGCCTTATGTGTACTCACAGATGATAGCCGGAAAAGATGCTGCCCGTCCCGGTGAAGCCAAAAACTCCTGGCTCACAGGTACAGCTGCATGGAACTATTATGCCATAACACGCTATATACTTGGTGTAAGGCCTGAGTATGAAGGGCTGGTGGTAGATCCTTGTATCCCCGCTGACTGGAAAGGATTTGAAGTGACCCGCAAACTGAGGGACACCACTTTCAAAATTAAAGTGAGTAATCCTTCCGGGGTTTGTAAAGGGGTTGCCCAAAGGCTTGTAAATGGGAAAGAGCATCGCGGAGAGTTGATAGCATACTCACCTGGCAATACCTTAGAAGTGGAAGTGATTATGGGATAGTTTTCTAACAATCCCCTTTTACCCGAAAAATTAGTCTTTACATAAAATTTCGATTATCATGCAAAAAGGATTCATAGTAATTATTTTATCAGTATTAGCTTTAACAATGACAACATTCTGCACAGGCGATAAAACCCCCAAAGGCGAAAACGCTGTAAACCTGTATTACAATCAGGTTGGATATATATACCATGGCCCCAAACTACTACTCGTGGCCGAATCCATCAACAGGGTGATCATTCTTGATCAGGATGGCAATGAAGTATTCGCTGTTACGCCCGAACCTGCACTTTACTGGGAGCAATCGGGCGATGCGGTGCGAAAAGTGGACTTTTCGCATCTGACAAAAAAAGGCAACTACACCGTGGTGCTACCCGAGGTAAATGAGAAGCACCCGCTTAAAATCACTGAAAGACCATTTACTGAGGTAGCAAAAGCAGGACTCAAAGCGTTTTATTTTAATCGTACTGCCATTCCCATAGAGCCCCAATATGGAGGGAAATGGGCACGCCCGGCAGGTCATCCTGACACTATCGTTTACGTTCACAGTTCTGCAGCCGATGAAAACCGTCCGGAGGGCACCATCATCTCTTCGCCACTGGGATGGTACGATGCAGGGGATTACAACAAGTACATTGTCAATAGCGGAATTACAACCTATACAATGTTCAAGGCCTTGCATGATTATGCCGAATATTTCAGGCAACTGGATGTAAACATTCCCGAAACAGGATCCGGGGTACCTGACCTGCTTTCAGAAATCATGTTCAATTACAAATGGATGCTCACCATGCAGGATCCTCACGATGGCGGTGTGTATCATAAACTTACCAACAAAAATTTTGACGGGATCGTAATGCCCCATGAGGCCACCAACGATCGGTATGTGGTGGCAAAATCCACTACTGCAGCTTTGAACTTCGCTGCCGTTGCCGCCAAGGCATACCGGGTGTTGCAGGATTATGAGCGTCATTATCCTGGTATAGCAGAGAAAGGACTTCGACAGGCAGAAAGGGCCATGGAATGGGCCCTGAATAACCCTGATGTTCCCTACATACAGCCCGAAGATATTCATACCGGAGCCTATGGCGACCGTGAATTTGGCGACGAGTTTTTCTGGGCTGCAGCAGAGCTTTGGCTCTCCACAGGCAAAGAAAAATATGTGGATATCATGATTGAGAATTACAGGAAACCCACCGTACCCACCTGGCAGGATGTAATGGCCCTTGGGTTTATTTCCCTTCTGGATGATTATAACAAGCTGCCCCAGGCGTTGAGGGAAACCGGGTTGAGGGATGACTTCTTCGCCCTGGTAGATGAACTCACTACCACTTCAAAAACTTCTCCTTATGGAGTTAGCATAGAAAATTTTGTATGGGGAAGCAACTCCAGTGTGGCCAACGAAGGGTTTTTGAAACTCACCGCTTACCGGTTGACCGGAAAAGAAGATTACCTTCACTCTGCACTTTCTGACATGGATTATATCCTGGGCCGCAATGCAACAGGGTATTGCTTTGTTACGGGTTTTGGCCAGAAAAAAGTGATGAACATTCACCACAGGCCATCAGAGGCAGATGACGTGGAAGACCCCGTACCGGGATTTCTCGCCGGTGGGCCCAACACCAGCGTTTTTACCGATTGCCCGCCCGAGATGGAGCGCAGCCAGTATCCGGCCAAATCTTTTATTGATCACTGGTGCAGCTACTCCACCAACGAAATAGCCATTAACTGGAATGCCCCACTGGTATATCTCAGCGGGGCATTGGATGCTCTTATGAAGAAGGATTAGGTAATTATCAATCAAGATCCTTAATACAGCGAATGGAGAACCCTATGCCAGATTCAATGCCTTGATCGGGACTACCTGCCTCCTGTGCAGGATCCCAAAATCCAATATCAGAATCATTAATTGTAAGATGCCCATAACTGGTACCACCATAATTGGTATCAATGGCCCAAAAACTGGCCACAAATGTTAAAAAAGCATTACCAAGTGGATCAGCCGAAGCTTGTCCGGCGGGCAAGAGATTAAGTCCGGAAAGATTGGTAAGATCGTCTGCATTCATGAATTCCCAGTAGGGATGATTGGCAACCTGGCAATTTCCACCTGACATAGTTCTGCAGGATACAAGCAAAGAACTAATGTTTTCGGTCGTAGCTCCATCATAAAAGTGTTGCTCCAGCAAATAATCTGTCATTGCATCCCAATCCTGTTTATTGGGCACCCTCCAACCATCAGGGCATACGCCCCTATCATCCATTATAACAAGATAATTATAATGTAGTCCGTATGCGTTAATCAATTCTTGCTCAGTATTTAATCCATCAGCTTCATCCGAGCGATAAGGATAAACGTAATAATAACCTTCATAAGTTTCACTTCCAGGATCGAAGGGGGGCTCCTCAAGAAACTTCGGATGGAATCGTAAAATAGGCTCGCCATTGGCGTAAAATTCGGTTTGAAGATTGCGTGCAAACCATACCTGTTCACCGATAACTGTTACAGGATAAACATGCCCGTTGTAAGAAACCGGCCCGGCAACAAAGTCGGCCGTGATTTTCAAAACCGCCGCTTCAGTGTCAATACCGGGATGGCTTACCATACCGTTCCAGGCAATATAATGGCTGCCCTCCTGTACACCGCGAACCGAACCCGAGTAATACACCGGATCGATCAGGTCAAAAGGTTCTGACCCATCAAAACTTACTTCCAGG
>SLIL01000143.1 GCA_007135645.1 Bacteroidales bacterium | reverse complement strand
GGGTTGGATTGTGACCTTACTGCCTCCAGCCTCAACTCGGCCAGTCTTTTTTCGCTGATGATCCTTTTCCACCTCGCTCTTCGGCGCATATTATTTACCCTCAAAGCCAGCCAGACAAGCATGGTGACAATGAATAACAGCAACGACCACCTGAACAACGGTGTCTGCCACCATGCCTGACGGATCATAAACTTCAGCTCTATGGGTGCTTCGCTCCATTCTCCATTGTGCATGGTCATATCCAGTAGAAAGGTATATTTTCCCGCAGGCAGGTATGTATAACTAACAAATCGTTCACTGATCCCCTCGGACCAGGCATCATCAAGCTCTGCAATTTTATAACGGTATCTTACTGCCTGAGGCCTGACCGTAGTAATTCCTTTGAAAAAGAAACGGATATTGTTTTGCCAGTGATCCAGCAATACAGGGTTGTGGGCATCCATGGACAATGCTTCCCATTTGTTTTCCCTGGATAGAAACGACACACCGGATATAATGGCGTGCCGGGTGAGCAACTGTGGGGCATCAGCACGCCTGGGATCAAAATTTACAATATGTCCATGCGTGCAAAACCAAAGCGAACCATCAGCGGCCAGGTTACTCCCGTTTTGCTGCACCTCCAGCCCCGGAAATCCTTTATCCTCATCGTAAAAAATAACCTCAGCATTGCCCGACGAGTAAAACGTGTTCAGATCAAGGTATCCGATCTTTCCGATCATTCCAATAAACAAACCTCTGGCATCCATAACCTGCAGATCTTTTACCTGTTGATTGATGAGTGCGGGTGCAATTCTAACAACCGAGTCCCTGTAATCATAAAAATATAACCCCTGTGAGTTTCCCAGCCACATATTTCCTCTGTGATCCCTTGCCATGGTTACAGCTCCTTTGTCAAAAGGGATCTCCGGAGTGGGCAGGTGGATGATCATTTCCCCATCCCACAGGCTGATGCCAGCCACATTTCCAAACCAGGTATTGCCTTTTTTATCGGTTTGGGCAGATACCATGATCCCCTGCTTGTTGCCGGGCTGAAGGGCATGGGTCTGAATGTTGCCCAGGGTATCAATAACAGTAAATGAATCCACATGTACCAGTATCATGCTTTTATTCTCAGGATGTTCATGAGCCAGAAGGGTAAATAACGGCGGAATGCCTTCCATAAGTCGGGCATTACCGTTTTCAATCTTCACAACACCAAAGCTATGAGGCAACCAGATGTTACCATGACGATCGCGGGTGCTTCCCATGTAAAAATTATCATTGTATGGATTATCTGCTGGGTAACTTACCTTTGTCTTTTTAAAATAATCTCCATTATAAAAAAACAACCCCTCCCCATAGCTTGCTACCCAGAGCCCTTTGCCTGGTTCTTCTATTACAGTCCATGGATATACCGGGGCACCAGCAGAAGGACCCAGACTGATAAATTCTTCAGAGAGGATACGCAAAACTCCTCCCTCTCCTGTTATCCAGGTTGTTCCCTCCTTATCCTCATACATACCATTGATCATGGGAATACTAAAAGCATATCGTTGCCAGGCCCCTTTTTTATGTGCTGTAAAATATTTCTGATCTTTAATGGAATAGTACTCATATTTCGACAAAAACAACACAATTTCTCCCCATTTTTCTTTATCGTAAAAAAATCTATCGGTAATGGAAAACCTTTCACGATCCAGAAGAAAAATGGAATCGGCAGAAATACATACAACATGACCTTCTGTTGAATTTACCAGATAGCCATTTAATCCTCCGTAAAACGGGCTTGCTGATCCATTTTCATAGATCAACAACTCTCTTTTGTATCTGCACCTGAACAATAGCCTTTTACCATCATCCGAAAATCTATGCGAGATAAACCCATAACCAGATATCCCCGGGAAGAGTGTATCGGCATCAAAATAGGCCCCATCTTTAAAAAGGACTGTCTGGTCATGAGCAGCAGAGATAAACACCCATCCATCCTCAAGATGTGAAGCCAGATGGGGGTTGACGTAGGTGGTCCAGTATTGAAAAACACTTCCGTCAGGATGTGGATAGGAATGGAAATCAGTACCATCCCATACGGCAAAACCTGAGCGGGTAAGCACGTAGATATCTCCACCCGTAGACTGAGTTATGGCACATACATGATTTTCGGGTAAGCCATCTGCAATATAAAAATTTTGAAATTCAAGACCGTCAAAACGACTAAGACCTGCCTTGGTTCCTATCCACAGGTATCCTTTATCATCCTGAAAAAAAGCGGTAACCTGGTTCTGGGCCAATCCCTCCCTGGTGGTGTATGCCAGGTAGGAAGGAGACTGTGAAAAGGCATGGAGCCCCAATAACCCAAACATAATTGGGAGAACATACTGAATCAGCAATGAAAAGGGGCGGTACTTCATATTATGGCAATCAAAGAAAAAGTAATTACTGAGGGCATCTCCGGATTGAATCCTACGGAAATATCTCACATAAATCATTTATCGCATAAACCTATAACCTCATACAGAATTTCCTGCTATTCCTTCAATAACTTCGGTGATGCAACTCAACTTATGAACCTTTTCGTATTTTTACACAAATTTATTTAAAAAAATCACCGAACAGCAAAATGGGAAATGATTTACCCGGCTCCAAATTCAAAGGGGCCGGGCTTTGGGGTTTTGGGGATGAAGCTGGCAGTGCTCCGCAAGTTTCCGGTTCCCGTAGCACCTACCCCTTGAAAAATTTTTCTTTCAGGTTTAAAATCCTTATTTTTGTTTAAAATGCTGAAATATGAATATCGCAACAAAGAAGATGAACTTCATTCGTGAGTTTATGCGAATTTCGGATGAAAGTCTGATTGACAAACTTGAGGATTTTCTCAAATCTGAGAGAAAAAAGCAAGTCCAAAAAGAGATAACTTCAATTTCTATGGATGCTTTTCTTGAAATGATCGAAAAGTCGGAAGATGATGCCAGCAAGGGCAAAGTTACCGAAGGCAGGGAAGTATTAAATCAGATTGAAAAATGGAAGTAAAAATCTTATGGACTGATTTTGCTCTTTATCAGCTCGAGGATATTTATGACTATTACAAATATAAGGCTAGCCCAACTGTTGCGAAAAAACTGGTTAAAGCCATTGTAAATGAATCACTTCTCCTTGAATTAAATCCATTCCTTGGAGCAAAAGAACCTTTACTTGCGGATAAACCATTTGACTACAGGTATCTTGTAATCAAAAATTACAAAATCATTTATCGTTTTACCCAAAACCTTATCGTGGTTGTTTCTGTATTTGATTGCAGGCAAAATCCCGAGAAAATTCACCGTTTAAATGATTGATTCGGCATTATTCCCCAAAGGGATATCCCAACTTTAGAGGTACAGGAAACTTTAGGATATAATTCTTCAAAAAAGGAGCAATATAGTGAACACTTCCGGATAAAGCACCTAACCCGGAATCTATAAGTGCTCCGCAAGTTTCCGGTTCCCGTAGCACCTACCCCAGTTTTTCCTCCAGAACTTTTAACCGGTTTCGGGTAATGGGAAAGCTCATGGGTATTTCATTGACATGAATGGTGCACTGCGATGCCTTGCGGTCTACCCTGAAAAGCAGGGAAAGGTTGATGATGATTGACCGGCTGATGCGAAAAAAGCTCTTTTCCGGCAGCATTTTCTCCAGGGAACCGATATTCAGCGAAACCACTACTTTTTCTCCGTTCTTGAGAAACAGTTCAGAATAATTCATATCGGCCTGCACGAATACCAGTTCATCAGGATCTACCATTACAAATCCGTTGCGATTGCTGAAACGAATACGCTTTTTAACTTCCTGCATCTTCCCGGGGCTGATCTCTTTTCCCCTGGCAATTTTCTTTGCCTTTTCGGCCAGCACTTTATTTATAGCCTGATTCAGTTCCTTACTGTCGATGGGTTTCAAAAGATAATCGCTTGCCGCAAGCCGCAAAGCCGGGATAGCATATTTTTCATATCCGGTGCAAAAAATGACAGGGATATCCAGGTTGAGTTTTCTGATCTCATGGGCCAGAGATATGCCATTGCTACCGGGCATCTCCACATCCAGAAAAACGACATCAGGATTAAAACTGATGATCCTGCTGATGGCATCTTCTGTGGTAAGAGAATACTCAATGCGGTTTATGCACTCATGGGAGGACAACAGATGCGTCAGTAATTCACAGGCATCAGGTTCATCATCCACAATAAAAACATTCAACTTTAACAGATCATCCATACCCATTCACTCTTTAAAGTCTTACTTTACTTTCAGCGTTAAAACGTTGCTTCCATATTCCATTCCTCCTCAAATATACACATTATTAAGTTAAATCGGACCTAATATTGTATTAAAAATAAGACCCTCCGATATCAACAATCATTGATTTGAGTCTACTCAGAAAACTACAACACACCCAATCCCGCCCAATCGTGAAGCTCGCAACCAAATGTATTGGTGCAATAAGAATCATTTAACCTGGCACCAATGGTGATTTTTACTATTTTTATGGGTCGAGGCCAAAAATGTCTTATCAACTCAATTGATCAATCGTCCAATATAAAAAGTTTTTTCATGACCCCGTTCTTCGCTGCTTTTTCTACAAAACCTACGGCCCCAACCAAAAAGGGATTATTGTTGCGCATTGCCCGCTACACCTTGTTTTCACTGGCTTTTCTCTGGATCGCATTCTCACTGGGCGGATGCCGTCGCACCAAGACCTTTTACCATGAGGGCGTATCAAAAGAGCTGGCCCGCTATCGTGCCCGCCATGTGTATGATGTGCATTACGACCTGATGTTTCGTATTCCCCAATCGCGCCAGGAGGCGGTTACCGGAGTTGCCACCATCCGTTTCAAACCCCTGAAAGCGCGCCATGGTCTGATCCTTGACTTTACGCCGGGCCAGGAATATGTGCACTCCCTTACGGTTAACGGCCAGCAAGCCGAATACCGGATTATGAGTGGACATATCTATATCGATGCCAATCCGTTTATCCCCCGCCAGGAGAATGTGGTAGAGATCTCCTTTACCTCATCCGATCAGGCTTTGAACCGTTCTGACGACTTTATGTACAGTCTCTTTGTTCCCGACCGCGCATCCACTGCTTTCCCCTGTTTCGACCAGCCTGATATCAAGGCTACATTTTCGCTGACCCTCGACATTCCTCAACACTGGCAGGCCATAGCCAATGGCAGAGAAACATCACAGCAGATAAATGAAAACCGCAAAACAGTAACCTTTGCACCCGACCAGCCCATCAGTACCTACCTTTTTGCCTTTGCTGCCGGGGAATTTGATATCCTTACCCACGAAGAAGATGGAAGAACCCTGCGGATGTTTCACCGGGAAACAGACCAGGAAAAACTTAAACGCAATGCGCCGGAGATATTCAGCCAGCACCTGCACTCCCTTCAATGGCTTGAGGAATATACCGGTATCCCCTACCCCTACGATAAATTTGATATGGCCCTGCTGCCCGGCTTCCAGTACAGCGGCATGGAGCACCCGGGCGCTATCTGGTACAGAGATACCCGTTTACTTCTCGATAAAGACGCACCCCTGCCTGAAATAAAACGCAAAGCATCACTCATTGCCCACGAAACGGCCCACATGTGGTTTGGCAATCTGGTTACCATGGAGTGGTTTGACGATGTATGGCTGAAAGAAGTATTTGCCGGGTTTATGGCCGACAAGATCATCCAGGAACAGTTTCCGGAAGAGAACCACCAGCTGCAGTTTGTACTTGCCCATTATCCGCGCGCCATTGCCGTTGACCGCAGCCGGGGCACCCACCCCATCAAACAGGAGCTGGGCAATATGAAAATGGCCGGCACCCTTTACGGTGCGATCATCTACAATAAGGCCCCCATCGTATTCGAACAGCTGGAGATGATCATGCAGCCACCTGCATTCCGCACGGCAGTGCAGGAATACCTGCGCACCTTTGCCCACGGCAACGCCGACTGGGACGATCTGGTCACCATTTTTGACAAACACACTCCCGAAAATATAACAGCATGGAGCAATACCTGGATCTATGG
>SLIL01000094.1 GCA_007135645.1 Bacteroidales bacterium | reverse complement strand
TGTAATGCCGATGAGGGTGACCCCGGAGCATTCATGGACCGCTCCATCCTGGAAGGTGACCCGCATACTGTTTTGGAAGCCATGGTGATCAACGGATTTGCAATTGGCGCTACCAAAGGCTTGATTTATATCCGTGCTGAATACCCCCTTGCGATTCAGCGATTGAAAATTGCTATCAACCAGGCACGTGAATACGGACTTCTGGGCAATGATATCCTGGGATCAGGATTTGACTTTGACGTGGAGATCCGCTATGGTGCCGGTGCTTTTGTTTGTGGTGAAGAGACTGCCCTGATCCACTCCATGGAGGGTGAGCGTGGTGAGCCTACTTTCAAGCCCCCGTTCCCTGCCCAAAGCGGTTATCTTGGCAAGCCCACCAACGTAAACAACGTGGAAACCTACGCCAATATCCCTGTAATTATAAATAAAGGGGCAAAATGGTTTGCTTCCATCGGTACCGAAAAATCAAAAGGCACCAAGGTATTTGCACTGGCAGGAAAAATCAATAACGTAGGCCTTATTGAAGTACCCATGGGTATTACCCTTCGCGAGGTGATCTTTGAGATTGGTGGCGGTATCCAGCATGGTAAAAAGTTCAAAGCTGTGCAAACGGGTGGTCCTTCAGGTGGATGTCTTACCGAAAAACACCTCGATACACCCATTGATTTCGATAACCTGCTGGCTGTTGGCTCAATGATGGGCTCCGGTGGTATGATCGTAATGGACGAAGATGATTGTATGGTGGCCGTTTCTAAATTCTACCTCGATTTTACCGTGGAAGAATCCTGCGGAAAATGTGCTCCCTGCCGTGTAGGTAACAAGCGCCTTTACGAAGAGCTGGAAAAGATCACCCAGGGGAAAGCCACTGAGGCCGATCTTGCTAAGCTCAAAAATCTTAGCCATGTGATAAAGGATACATCTTTATGTGGTTTGGGTCAGACATCCCCCAACCCCGTACTTTCTACCCTCGACAACTTCTGGGAGGAATACCTGGCGCACACCAACGAAAAGCGTTGCCCATCAGGTGTGTGTAAAGACCTGATCCGCTACGAAGTAATTGCCGAAAATTGTGTGGGATGCACCGCATGTGCCCGCAATTGCCCCGTAAACTGTATCTCCGGTGAAAGGAAACAGGTACACGTTATCGACCAGGCTCTTTGTATCAAGTGCAATGCCTGCTTCGAAAAATGTAAGTTTAATGCAATTGCAGTTATTTAATTAACTTTTAACAGGAATCATAATAATGGAACTTATCAAATTAACTATAGATAACAGAACTGTTGAGGTTGAAAAGGGTACCACCGTTTATCACGCTGCAAAGAAGCTGGATATAACCATTCCTACCCTTTGTTACATGAACCTCAAAGACCTCAATATTGAACATAAGCCCGGCGGTTGCCGTATTTGTGTTGTGGAAGTGGAAGGTCGTCGTAACCTGGCCCCTGCCTGTGCAACAGAGTGTATGGAGGGCATGGTAGTAAAAACGCACTCAGTTCGCGTACTCAATGCCAGAAGAACCGTACTGGAGCTGATCATCTCTGATCACCCCTTCGATTGCCTCGTATGTGCCAAATCAGGAAAGTGCGATCTGCAGGACATGGCCGTTAAGCTGGGTGTAAGGGATATTCCTTTCAAGGGTGAAAAATCTACTTACAAGCCCGACTTTTCTCCATCTATCATTCGCGATATGGACAAGTGCATTATGTGCCGCCGCTGCGAAACCATGTGCAACGATTTCCAGACCGTAGGAGTTCTTTCAGGAATTCATCGTGGCTTTGAAGCGGTGGTTGCACCAGCCTTTGAGCGCGACCTCGATCACAGCGAATGTACCTATTGCGGTCAGTGTGTGGCAGTTTGCCCCACGGCAGCCCTTACCGAAGTTGACCATACCAATCAGCTGATCAATGACTTGTCCAACCCCGATAAAACGGTGGTAGTGCAAACGGCTCCCGCCGTACGCGCTGCTCTGGGCGAGGAGTTCGGCATGGAGCCCGGAACACTGGTTACCGGAAAAATGGTTGCGGCATTGCGTCAGCTTGGGTTCCACTTTGTATTTGACACTGATTTTGCGGCCGACCTTACCATCATGGAAGAAGGTACTGAGTTGCTGGAGCGTTTAACTAAACACCTCAATGGCGATAAGGATGTGAAGCTTCCTATCCTTACTTCCTGCTGCCCTGGTTGGGTAAACTTCTTCGAGTATTATTATCCGGATATGATGGATATTCCTTCAACAGCCCGCTCTCCTCAGCAAATGTTTGGTGCTATTGCCAAGACCTATTTTGCCGAAAAACAGAAGATCAACCGCAAAGATATGGTGGTGGTTTCTATCATGCCTTGTGTGGCCAAGAAATACGAGTGTACCCGTGAAGAGTTTGCCACCGATGGCAGCCCCGATGTGGATTACTCTATCTCTACGCGTGAGCTGGCCAACCTGATCAAGCAGGCCAACATTGATTTTAATACTTTGCCAGATGAAGATTTTGACAAGCCCCTTGGTGAGTCAACCGGTGCCGCAGTGATCTTTGCCAACACAGGTGGTGTTATTGAAGCTGCTGCCCGTACCGCTTATGAGATCCACACCGGCAAAACCCTTGATAAAGTAGATTTTGAAGCATTGCGTGGTTTTGAAGCTATTCGTTCGGCTACTGTTGACTTCAACGGAGTAGATATCAAAATCGGTATTGCCCATGGCCTGGGTAACGCCCGCAAATTGCTTGACGATGTAAAAGCTGGCAAGAGCGAGTTCCATGCCATTGAGATCATGGCCTGCCCCGGCGGATGTATTGGCGGTGGTGGTCAGCCGCTGCACCATGGCGATTCTTCCATTCTCAAAGCCAGGGCAAAAGCCATTTATGAAGAAGATAAAGGCAAGAAGCTGCGCAAATCGCACGAGAACCCCGATATCATCAAGCTCTATGAAGAGTTCCTGGGTAAACCCGGCAGCGATCTGGCCCACAAACTCCTGCATACTCACTATTTCTCCAGAAAAGACAAGCAGGTTTTATTGGACTAATTAGCTGAAATCCCTTGGATAACCCCAGGCAGATGCATATCGGGGATATAAAGGGAAGTAACAGATTTTTATTTGTAACAAAAAAAATTAAATATAATGACTTCCATAAAACTTAAATTGAAAGAGAGCGAAGTGCAGAAGCTCAAAGAAGTTGCCCAATCATTCAACAATGAAGCAGGCGAGTTGATCAATGTGCTGCACAAAGCCCAGGAGATCTTTGGTTACCTGCCCGCCGAGGTACAGGAGGTGGTTGCAGAGGAGCTCAATATACCTGTGGCCAAAGTTTACGGAGTAGTAACCTTCTATTCCTTCTTTACCATGTTGCCACGTGGTCGTTATCCCATTTCTATCTGCACCGGTACTGCATGCTATGTGAGAGGTGCAGAGAAGATCCTTGACGAGTTCAAGCGAATCCTCAAAGTGCCCGTGGGTGAAACAACACCTGATGGCAAATTCTCCATCACCTGCCTGCGTTGTGTAGGCGCCTGTGGTCTTGCTCCCCTTGTTACTATTGGCGACAAAACCTATGGCCGCGTTACTACCGACGGGGTGAAGGACATCCTGAAAGAATACGAAAACGAAGATTGATCTTCGCCTTTTGTATTACTCCCATTGAGGGAACAGGTTTTCGCGCCTGTTCCCTTTTTTTTGGATCCTAATAATGACCACATCGCATAGCCAAGGTAAAATTAAGAATAGGCTAAGCGGAATTTGCAATTCCGCTCTAAACCTTAACCCCTCACTCACCCACCTTTATACAATACATCTGATTCTGATCGCGCACCAGCAGCCTTCCCTGCGACAGGGCTATGGGAGCCCAGTTCTGGGTAGAGCCACCAAAGCTGGTCATAGGGTTGCTTTCATCCACACCACCCAGTTTCAGTAATTCCGCGGTGGCAATGGGTTTGTAGCCTTCGGGACTGGGTTCGATAAGGTAAAGCCCGTTTGCACCATCGGTAGCGATAATGAGCCCGTCAACCAGGATCATGCTTCCTTTGTTAAAGTCGGGGTTTCGGCGGGTGCGCCACATCACTTCTCCGTCCATGTTCATGCATACCAGTCCGTCGCGCCGGTTGTTGGTACCATACTGGGCGTAGAAATATCCGTTGTGCATTATGGGAGGTTTGGTCTGATCGCCAAACTCAACGGTTACAAAAAGCTCTTTTACAGCAAAATTGCCATCGGCCTGTTTTTCCACCTGCAGCATGGTTGCTCCAAGTTCATAGCCCCCGATCACGAGAATTTTGTTGTCGCCCACATCATAGGCACAAGGTACCGGGATGTCGCATCTCCACTGGTCGTATTTCCAGAGAATAGTTCCGTTAAGGGGATCCATGCCCACCACATTGCCTCTTTCTTCACCTCTTCGGGCCGAGGCAGTTACCATGACCACATGATCTTCGCCATCAATTTTTGCCAGGGAAGGGCTAACATAACCCACATTTCCAAGTGATGGTGTGTTCCAGACCATTTCGCCGGTAAGTTTATTGAAAGCCGCTACCCCGGCTTCGGGAGCCTGGGGGGCTATAATCAGCAAATCGCCATAGATCAGGGGTGATTGGGTTATGGCCCACATGGGCAGGTCTTCACCGCCAAACTCTGTCCAGATATTGCGTTTCCAGACCGGCTCTTGTGTTTCAATATCAATGCAATGCAAATGACCAAATGGCCCGCAAATGTAAACATGGTCTCCGTCCACGGTGGGAACTGCACGAGATCCGGGGAAGGAATAGGTGCCTGGTGCATCGTATTCAAAGCTCCACAGTTCTTCTCCGGTTTCCAGGTCGAAAATCCGAAGGATGTCTCCGGTACTGTCGTCACGGTCAAGCAGGTACACTTTGCCATCCTTTACAGCAGCCCCGCCATAGCCTTTGCCCACTGGCACAGTCCATAGCAGCTCTGGTCCGGTATCGGGCCAGGAGCGAAAAATGCCGGTTTCGGGTGAGGTGCTGTTGCGATCAGGCCCTAAGAACCGGGGCCAGTCCGAAGCAAGAGTGGTTACAGTAAAAAAAATGCAGATTGCAAAGACACTGATTTTGTAAATAACCTTTAGTTTTCCCATTGTTTTCTGATTTGGTTTGTTATACTAATAGAGTCCACTCCAAAAAGTCTATTATCCACAAATGACACAAATTTACACAAATTTTAATGCCTGAATGTCAGACAATTAAGAAAGAAGAAATTAGCACAAATTTGCCGAAAACGAGTTTTCGGAGTGGGCTCACTTATATTGTAATAATCATAAAATAACGCTATAGCAACTATACGGCAACAATATCCCTTAATGACCGGATCTTTTGTCCATGTTCTAATTTATGACTGTTGACTGTTAGCCCATATACCAGCCTCTAAAATTAGCCCAAATTTTGTAAATCGATTATCGCCTTGTAGTAAGTTTTTACTTTTTTAAGCTCTTACCTTCTTACAACTACAATATTTAAAGTGTTCGGACAGGTTTTCGGGGTGATACCGGAAAGGAGAGGAGGAACAAAAATTAAAGCCAACTTTATTTTACCATGGTTTGTTAAGGGCAGATAGTCCTGGTATTAAAAAAGTAAAGAGGTTGTTTCGAACCTTGAAACAACCTCTTTCTTAAAAATCAGAACTGCTGTTCCGGATTTTATTAATGTATAGACAATAATTCTTACTGAACCTTAAACATTTTTGTGGCAGTGCCCTCTTCTGATAATACCTGGATAAAGTACATTCCTGATCCCATGTTGCTTACATCCAGTTCCATTTGATGCCCGCTGATGATTTCCTGCAACCTTGTTTGCAACAATTCCCGGCCACTAAGGTCAAAAACGCGGATAAGGGCATTTTCAATATCCTGATCAACCTTTACAAATAACCTTCCCGCGGAAGTGGGGTTGGGGAAGATGGTAAAGTTGAAAGAATCAGTCAAATCCGAAATTAAACTGTTGCCTGCATCGTTACCTGCCTGTGTCTGGCTTGTACCGGTGATTACAATATCATCAATGCTCCAGCTTCTGCTGTTTCTGGGTGGTCCGCC
>SLIL01000463.1 GCA_007135645.1 Bacteroidales bacterium | reverse complement strand
TCTGGGTGATGTCGATGGTGATGATATCACCGTTTTTTATGAGACCGATCAATCCACCTTCATAGGCTTCGGGCGAAATATGTCCCACCACAAAGCCGTGTGATCCTCCTGAGAAGCGGCCATCGGTGATCAGTGCCACATCTTTGCCCAGTCCTGCACCCATAACGGCACTGGTGGGTTTGAGCATTTCGGGCATACCGGGAGCCCCTTTGGGCCCACTGTTCCTGATCACAATCACTTCTCCGGGTTTTACAACAGTACCAATACCTTTTATGGCTTCAAATTCATCTTCAAAAACTATGGCCGGACCACGGAAGAGTTGTCCTTCCTTGCCGGTGATCTTGGCTACAGCCCCTTTTTCTGCCAGGTTGCCATAAAGTATTTGTATATGCCCGGTTTTTTTGATGGGCCCGGTAACGGGGTGTATTATCTTCTGGCCCTCATCCAGGCCCTTTGCTTCTTCGAGGTTCTCGCCCAGGGTTTTTCCGGTCACGGTCATGCAGTTGCCATCCAGATAACCTTCCTTCAACAGCAGTTTCATCACGGCAGGTACCCCACCGGCATTGTGCAGGTCTTCTATCAGGTACTGCCCGCTGGGCTTCAGGTCAGCCAGGTAAGGGGTATTGTTGCTGATGAGCTGAAAATCGTCGATGGTAATATTTACTTCTGCCGCTTTGGCCATGGCTATGAGGTGAATAACAGCATTGGTGGAGCCTCCCAGGGCCATGATAAGGGTGATGGCATTTTCAAAAGCCTTACGGGTCATAATATCCCGGGGTTTTATGTCTTTTTCAAGGATCAGTTTCAAGGCATGGGCAATCTGTTTAGCTTCTTCTCTTTTCTGGGGGCTTACCGCAGGATTGGAAGAAGTATAAGGCAGGCTCATTCCTAAACATTCAATGGCAGCAGCCATGGTATTGGCAGTGTACATCCCACCACAGGCACCGGCACCGGGGATACTGTTCTGGATTATTCCCTTGTAATCTTCGGCAGATATTTTGCCACTTATCCTGGAACCATAGGCCTCAAATGCTGATACTATATTCAAATCCTGGCCCTTCCAGCTGCCTTTCTTAACCGTACCCCCGTACATCATCAAAGCCGGCCTGTTTAGCCTGGCCATGGCCATCAACGCTCCGGGCATATTCTTATCACAGCCGGTAATGGCCACCACTGCATCGTAAAACTGGGCACTCACCACCGTTTCTATGGAGTCGGCAATAATTTCGCGAGAAGGCAGGGAATATTTCATCCCTTCGGTGCCATTGGTTATTCCGTCGCTCACCCCTATGGTATGAAATACTAACCCATACAGCCCTTCAACGGTATCCACCTCTTTCTTTAAATCGTCGGCAAGGTCATTCAGATGCATATTGCAGGGGTTGCCCTGAAAACCCGTACTCACAATGCCCACCTGGGCCTTTTTCTGGTCTTCCTCGTCCATTCCTATGGCATAGAGCATGGCCTGCGCTGCCGGTAAACTTTCATCCTGGGTTATTTTTTTGCTGTATTTGTTAAGGTCCATTTTTTCCGTTTTAAATTATGGTTTCGTATCTTTCCAAATTTAATGATAATTTGCTTTTTTAGGAGGACAAAAATCAGGAATTATATTTGAGCCTGTTGTTAAATAGTCAGCCAAAAAGCAAACAATATGTTCAATTCTTAACATGCGGTTGTATGTTTGATTTTTTGAAGTAATTTTACTCCGCTAATTTTGCGAACCGAATTAAACGATTTTGCCATGTATAAGTTGCTATCCATTTTTATTTCATTTTTGATGATTCCACCAAACTGAGAATGGAAATATGATAGCATGCACATAAAGACCGCTCTCAGAAAACTGGGGGCGGTTTTTTTTTGAAAGAATTAAAAACCACATCCAAACCTAAAAACCCATGGAAAAAGATTTACCTGACCAACAAGGGCTGTATTGGGCCGAAAATGAACATGACAGCTGCGGTATTGGCTTTGTAACCCATATCAAAGGGCAGGCCTCACATCAGATTGTACGCTCAGGACTGGAAGTACTGATCAACATGACCCATCGCGGGGCAGAAAGTGCCGATAACAAGACCGGGGACGGGGCGGGCATCATGGTGCAGATCCCACACCGGCTTTTTTCTGAAGTAATACCGGGGTTGCCCCCGGTGGGCAGCTACGGGGCAGGAATTTATTTTTTACCCAGGGATACATCCGCCCGCGCAGCCTGCGAAAAAATCTTCCTGGACACCATACAGGAAGAAAACCTGCAGGTGATTGCCACACGCGATGTACCCGTAAGCAATGAAGACCTTGGCGAGATTGCCCTTTCCAACGAACCCGTCATAAGGCAGGTTTTTGTAACAGGGAATCACGAACAGGATGATATGGAACGTAAACTTTTCGTGATCCGCAAAACCACGGAAAGAAAAATACGCGAGTCTTCCATTGAACAGCGAAAGTATTTTTATGTACCCAGCTTTTCTACGCGCACCATGATATTCAAGGGGATGCTTACCCCTGTCCAGCTGGCCGGCTACTATTCCGATTTTCAGGATGAGCGGTTTGAAAGCGCCATAAGCGTAGTTCACTCACGATTCAGCACCAACACCTTCCCCACATGGGACCTTGCCCAGCCATTCCGCTACCTGGCCCACAACGGGGAAATCAACACCATCAAAGGAAACCGGCTCTGGATGCAGGCCCGGGAATCACTGCTGAAGACTGATTTATTTGGCAGCGACCTTCAAAAGGTTTTCCCGGTTATTGCCCCCGGCAAAAGTGATTCCGCATCCCTGGACAATGTGCTGGAATTCCTGGTACTCACCGGCCGCTCCCTCCCCCATGCGCTGGCCATGCTGGTGCCCGAATCCTTTAACGACAAAAACCCCATCCCTCAAAGCCTCAAAGATTTTTACGAATATTTTTCTACTATCATGGAACCCTGGGACGGTCCGGCATCACTGCTGTTCTTTGATGGGCGCTATGTGGGTGGAACCCTTGACCGTAATGGACTGAGGCCCTCGCGCTACCTGATCACCAAAAACGACCTGATGGTCATGGGAAGTGAAACCGGCGTTCAAACATTTCCCCCAGAAGAGATTGTGCAAAAAGGGCGATTGAGGCCAGGCAAGATCCTGTTGGTGGATACAAAACTTGGGGTGATCATTTCGGATGAAGAGATCAAATCGCAACTCTCCAAAAAGAATCCTTACAGCAACTGGTTGCGCGATCACCGCCTGGAACTGGAAACCATAGAGGTAAAAGAGCGAATGCCTTCATCACTTGGCGAAAACTATTCCACCTGGGCAAAATCCTTTGGGTACACCAAAGAAGATATTGAACTGATCATCAAACCCATGGCCATGGAAGGGAAAGAGCCTACCGGCTCCATGGGCAACGACACGCCACTGGCCGTATTGTCGGATAAGCCACAGCGGCTCTTCAATTATTTTAAGCAACAGTTTGCCCAGGTTACCAACCCACCCATAGACCCCATTCGCGAAGGGTTGGTAATGACCCTTACCAATTACATTGGTTCGGTAAACAAGAACCTACTGGAAGAGTCTCCCAGCCTGTGCAGGCTTATCAAATTCAAAAGCCCTGTAGTAAACAACACGGACCTTGGGAAGCTGAAAAACCTCACCGATGAGGATTTTACCCATTTGGTGCTACCCATGCATTTTGATCCTGCCGGGGGAGGCAAAGCACTGGAGCAAGCCCTGCAATCCTTGTGTGAAGCAGCTGAAAATGCGGTTGACCAGCAGGTAAACTTTATTATCCTCTCCGACCGGGACATGGATGCTTCCCATGCACCCATACCATCGTTGCTGGCAGTATCCACCGTGCACCATCATCTGATCAGGGTACGCAAGCGTATGCAAATGGGGCTGGTAGTAGAATCAGCCGAGCCCCGTGAGGTGATGCATTACGCGCTGCTGCTGGGCTATGGTGCCAGTATTATCAATCCTTACATGGCTTTTGCCGTAATTGATGATCTGGTAAAAAATGGAGAGATCCAAATGGAGTATCGCAAGGCCCGCGAGAACTACATTCAGGCAGTCAACAACGGCATTTTGAAAGTAATGTCGAAAATGGGGATCTCCACCCTGCGCTCTTACCATGGGGCCCAGATCTTTGAATGTGTTGGACTGACAAAAGAGGTTACCGACAAGTATTTCAATGGCACAGCTTCCAGGATCGGTGGAATTGGACTGGAGGAAGTGGCAGCAGAAGCGATCCTTCCCCACAGGGAAGCGTTCAGGTCGGTGCAGGAAAATGGCTCCTGGCGTCCTGCCACGGAAGGGGTTTATGCATACCGGGTCAATGGGGAACACCATGGCTGGAACCCCGAATCCATAGGGCTGCTGCAATGGGCAAGCAAAACCAACAATTACAAAAAGTACAAAGAATATGCAGAGCTGGTCAACCAGCAAAACCGTAAGCCAGCCTTTTTAAGGGGCTTCCTGAATTACAAAACCACTAATCCGATACCCATTGATGAGGTAGAGCCTGTAGAAGCCATCACACGTCGGTTTGTTACCGGTGCCATGTCCTATGGTTCCATCAGCAAGGAGGCGCACGAAGCACTGGCCGTTGCCATGAATTACCTTGGCGGACGCAGCAATACAGGCGAAGGGGGTGAAGATGCCGAACGTTACCGGCCCAAACCCGGAGAAGAAAACAAGCGAAGTGCCATCAAGCAGGTGGCCTCGGGCCGGTTTGGGGTTACCATTGATTACCTGGTGAATGCCGATGAGTTGCAGATCAAAGTTGCCCAGGGTGCAAAACCGGGAGAAGGGGGCCAGCTGCCCGGTTTCAAAGTCAATGAGGTGATCGCACGGCTGAGGAATTCTACCCCGGGCATTACCCTGATCTCTCCCCCACCCCACCACGATATCTACTCCATCGAAGATCTGGCCCAACTGATCTTTGACCTGAAGAATGCCAATCCCAGGGCAAAGATCAGCGTGAAGCTGGTGGCCGAATATGGGGTCGGAACCATTGCTGCAGGGGTGGCAAAGGCCAAGGCCGACCTGATCACCATCAGTGGCCTGGAAGGTGGAACGGGAGCCAGCCCGGTAAGCTCCATCAAACATGCCGGATTGCCCGTGGAACTGGGTATTGCCGAGGCCCATCAGACCCTGGTAATGAACAACCTGCGCGGACGTGTAAAGCTGCAAACCGACGGACAGCTCAAAACCGGACTCGATGTGGTGCTCATGGGAATGCTGGGAGCCGAGGAGTTTGGATTTTCTACCGCTGCCCTGATCAACCTGGGTTGCATCATGATGCGCAAATGCCACCTCAACACCTGCCCCGTGGGCGTTGCCACCCAGGATGAAACCCTGAGGAAACGGTTTCTTGGAAAAGCAGAATACGTGGTCAATTATTTTCAGTTTATAGCACAGGATGTGCGGGAGATCATGGCTCAAATGGGGATCCGCAGGTTTGACGACCTGGTGGGGCGCAGCGACCTGCTGGAAGCCAGACAGGATATCAGCCACTGGAAAGCATCAAAGGTGGATGTCTCCAACATGATCTTCTTCCCGCCCCAATCGACCAGCAACGATCTGCGATACACCCTTGAACAAAACCATCAGATTGAATCCATCAAAGATGTAAAACTCATTCAGCTGGCCGAAAAAGCTGTTGTGAGCAACGAAAAAGTCTGGATCTCCGATACCATTAAAAATACCGATCGGGCCACCGGGACCATGCTTTCAGGATTCATCTCCACTAGCCTGGAAGGCAAAAATCTTCCAGAAGACACTATCAATGCGCGGTTCAGCGGATCGGCAGGTCAAAGCTTCGGGGCATTCCTGGCCAGCGGCATAACCTTCCGCCTTGAGGGGGATGCCAACGATTACCTGGGTAAGGGATTGTCAGGAGGTAAGATCATTGTAACACCCCCCGATGGCAGCACCTTTATCCCGGAAGAGAATATTATTATCGGCAATACGGTGCTTTACGGGGCCACCACGGGCGAATTGTATGTGAGGGGGATTGCCGGAGAGCGGTTTGCCGTTCGAAACAGCGGTGCCGTGGCAGTGACCGAAGGGGTTGGTGATCATGGATG
>SLIL01000231.1 GCA_007135645.1 Bacteroidales bacterium | reverse complement strand
CGCTGCGGTAGATATTTGAATAGAACAAAAACTGGTTATGACAGCGCAAATAAAATAAATTAAGGTCAGGACTAATCTGCAAAACACACAATAAAATGAAGATCGAATACAATAACCTCTACACCCATTTTATATTGACCACGAAAAACAGACTCCCCATTATTCCGGAAAAAAACCGTGAACGTATTGAAAAATATATCACCGGAGTAATAAAAAACCTTGAGTCAAAACTATACGCAATTTATGCCAATCCCGATCATGTCCACTTTCTCGTTTCAAGGGCACCCAACATTTCAGAAGAGGCATTAGCCACTATAGTAGCCGATAGCACACAAAAATTTATCAATGAAAATAAGCTTGTTCAGGGCCGGTTTTCCTGGCAGCAATCCGCTTCTGCGTTTTCTGTTTCTAAATCCAGAATAAAAACGGTGATAAATTACATCCTTAATCAGCCTGAGCACCATAAAACCAAATCATTTGAGGAGGAATACCAGGTTTTATTGAAGCATTTCCAGGAAACAATTGTAAAGGATAAAGCATCTGATAAAAAAATAACCGAGAATGACTTATTCTGAAAGTTACACCTTATGTGTTTTGATCTAAAAAAAGTTACTCAATAAACATCAATCCTAAAAATAAAAACTATGACAAAAAAAGCTGATATAGGCCTCATTGGCCTGGCCGTAATGGGCGAAAACCTCGTGCTGAACATGGAAAGCAAAGGTTACACAGTAGCTGTGTACAACCGTTCGTATGAAAAAGTTGAAAATTTTGTCAACAGGCGTGGTAAAGGTAAAAACATCATTGGTACCGGTGACCTGAAAGAGTTTGTGGCATCACTCCAGGCCCCCCGCAAAGTAATGATCATGGTAAAAGCCGGAAAACCGGTTGACGACCTGATTGATACCCTTATGCCCCTCATGGACAAGGGCGATATCCTTATTGACGGGGGCAACACCCATTTCCCTGACACTGACCGCCGTGCTGCCCATGTGGAAAGCAATGGCCTGCTTTACATTGGTGCAGGCGTTTCGGGCGGGGAAGAAGGGGCCCTGAAAGGGCCTTCCATCATGCCAGGAGGGTCAAAGGATGCATGGCCCTTCGTAAAGCCCATTTTTCAATCCATTGCCGCTACTGTGGAAGATGGCACTCCTTGCTGCGACTGGGTAGGGGAGAACGGTGCCGGCCATTTCGTGAAGATGGTACACAATGGCATTGAGTATGGCGACATGCAACTCATCTGCGAAGCCTATCAAATCATGAAGGATCTGCTGGGAATGAGTGCCGAAGAGATGCACCACGTTTTTAATGACTGGAACCAGGGCGAATTGGATAGCTATCTCATTGAGATCACCCGCGATATCCTTGGCTTTAAGGATGAAGATGGTGTGCCAATGGTTGAAAAGATCCTGGATACAGCAGGGCAAAAGGGGACTGGAAAATGGACCGGCATTACTGCCCTTGAGCTTGGCATCCCGTTGACCCTGATTGGTGAATCCGTTTTTTCCCGTTGCCTATCAGCACAAAAAGATGAGCGGGTGGCTGCATCCAAAGTGCTGGGTGGGCCCAAACCTACTTTTTCCGATGATAAAAAAGCATTTATCGAAGATATCCGCAAGGCACTTCTGGCCTCCAAAATTGTGTCCTATGCCCAGGGCTATGTGCTGATGCGAGCCGCTGCCGAGGAATATGGCTGGGACCTGAACTATGGGGGGATTGCCCTGATGTGGCGTGGGGGATGCATTATCCGTTCGGTATTCCTTGCCAAAATCAAAGATGCTTTTGATAAGAATCCAGGACTTGCCAACCTGCTGCTCGATGATTATTTTAAGGGGAAAATTGCTGAAACCGATGCAAGCTGGCGTAGGGTAGTGGCAACTGCTACGATGAACGGAATTCCCATTCCTGCCTTTTCTACAGCATTGTCGTATTACGATGGATATCGCTGCGAGCGCCTGCCGGCCAACCTGCTGCAAGCCCAGCGCGATTATTTCGGGGCACACACGTACGAGCGTATCGATAAGCCACGTGGTGAATTTTTCCATACCAACTGGACGGGCAGGGGAGGGACTACGGCATCGTCAAGCTATAACGTGTAAGTAAAAGCTTCAGAAGATAATAGTAAAAATCCCCTTTGAGGTCAGATGATCTCAAAGGGGATTTTGCTTTTGCCTACCTGAAAAATGGGCCATTGGTGAAACCCAATGGCCCATAACTAACTAAATCAACCAAAACACTCAAACCAAAACATTAACCAGTAACTTAACAAGTAGCCAGATATATATCGGGCTGTAACTAATTCTTATTCTCAAAGCACTTAAAAAATGTATTGTTTGTAAGCGCATTACTCTTAGTATTGTAACTTTACTTTGTTAATGATTTCACCGCCGAGGCCACTCCCGCATCCTGGAGCTTTTTCCAAACCATTACCTTTTACTATGCTTATGAACTCCAAAGAAATCCGGATTAACGGTTGTGGCCAGGGCGAATGAAATTAAACCAAACAAAGAAATGAAAAAGACCAAACTTTCGAGGAAAAGTATGGGTATTTTAAATATCTTAAATTCTTTATTCTTTGATGCTTATTATAAATTCCCTGCTTTTGGGCACACGTGTAACCACATCGGGATGCCCGTCCTCAATAAAGTAATACTCAATGTTTGTTTCCCGGGCTGCCCTTAATAAGGAAGGGAAATCAACCTGGCCGGTGCCCAGCACCACATCATTCTGCACATCGGTCCTTCCTGTCAGGTCTCCGACAACACCTTTCTTCAGGTCCCTGAGGTGCATCAACCTGAATCTTTCAGGATATTTTTGCAGCAATTCAACCGGATCGTGACCTGGATGTACCACCCACATGGCATCCAGTTCAAAACTTACATAATCCGGGTTGGTGTTTTGCACCATATAGTCAAACAAGGTACCATTTTGGTAAGGCACAAACTCAAATCCATGGTTGTGATAACAAAAGTATAGTCCTTGTTCACGCAAATACTTGCCGGCAGTATTGAAATCCTCCACTGCTTTTTGCGCGAGCTCAAGGGTGAACAATCCGTCACGGGGAATAGACGCCACCCTCACATATTTCGCACCTATGGTATGGGCGTCTTTTGCAACCTGCTCTATGTCATCTACCAGTGTATTGTATCCTACGCCATAAGATCGGCAAACCATACCTCTTTCATCAATGAGTTCCCGCATTTCACCGGCTGTAAGGCCAAAAAAGCTTGAAAATTCGATGTTGGTTATCCCCATACCCTTGATCAGATCAAGCGTTCCGGGAATATCATCCGAAAACTGGTTCCGAAATGACCATGAGACCACCCCGGGGTCGGGAACAAGGGGCTGCGGTTGTTGTTGACAACTAAAACCTGTTAATAGCAGAATGAGCAGGAAAGTGCCTATGGAAAAATTTTTCTGGGTTTTTTTCATAATTCTTTTTGTATTTTAAGGGTGCATTAATGTTAAACGTTTAGTTCCCAACCGGGCTCATACTCCCTGCCCCAAAGCTTCTGTGCATCAGGATCAGTGGTTTTTCCCGTATTTGGGTCAATGGTCAGGTCTTTTCTCAAACGATAGGAAAGGTTGGCCAGATGGCACATGTGTGTGCTGATCATCATTTCATCTATGGGGGATTTGAGTTCTTCCTGTCCTCTGATGGTATTAAAGAAATTGATTACATGCCTTGTGTCCATGCTACCTCCTCCGCCAAGGGCTGTTCCGTCATCTCTGCTGTCCTGCATCCTGTTTTCCACAAGTTTACCATCACGGTCATACAATCTGTATCCATTGCGATTAACGAAAACGCTCCCCTCGCTGCCGAAAATGATATTGCCTCGTCCGCTGCCATAGGTGTCGTGGCCATTGCGTGATTTTCCGTCCCACTCAATAACCTTGTTGCCAGGATAGAAATAAGTAGCCTTCATGGTGTCGTAAATCGTCCAGCCATCATCTAAAAAATGCCTTTTGTCTGCTTCTACTGTTACACGTTCGGGATGTTTTGCCTGAAGTGCCCATCGTGCAATGTCCAGTTCGTGGATGGCGTTGTTGCCCATTTCGCCTGTGCCATAAGTCCATCCATACCAGTGCCAGTGATAATCCCATGTGTCATGCTTGTATTCACTGCGCGGTGCAGGGCCCTGCCATAGATCCCAGTCCAGCCCTTCGGGCACAGGTGCAGGTGTAGCAATGGGGGTTTTACCCCTGTTGTTTACATAAAACGAGGTGGCTTTGTATGGATTGCCAATGACCCCATCATGGATGCGCTTCACGATCTCAATGCTTTCTGAGGAGGAGCGTTGCTGGTTTCCCAGTTGAATGACCTTGCCATACTTTGTATAGGCTTTGGATAGAAGCTCCCCTTCGAGTGCGTTGTGACTGCCTGGTTTTTCTACATAAACATGCTTGCCGGCCTGCACGCCCATTATGGCCCCGGGGGCATGCCAGTGATCAGGCATAGCGTTAATAATAGCATCTACGTTGGCATCATCCAGGATTTTTCTGTAATCATTCTCCAACCTGGGTTGATAATCTATAAGATCTGAGAAACGCCGGGCAGCCCTTGTGCGCAGCCGCTCCATCACATCACAAAGATAAACCAGGTGTAAGTTGGCCGAGCTCATGGATATGGGCTCGGTAAATGCCCCAAGGCGGCGGCCAAGGCCAACAATGGCTACATTGATCCTTTCATTGGAACCAAGGATACGGGCATAGCTATTTGCCGTCATGCCCATTCCTGCCAGGGTTAATCCTGCGGCACCAAGGGCGGTTTTTTTGATAAACTCTCTTCTTGTATCCATAGTATTTATTGGTTATGTTTATATGTGTTTTCTAAGCCCAACTATCTTCTGCATTTCTAAGCCTAACCACAACCCATCGGAGGGTTTAGTCAGTTTCACTGCCAATGAGTGTAACACAGTTCAATATGCAGGATGCGAAAAGTGGGATATAGTCCATTTTTCCTGAAAAAAGCCAAGGGTAAATACAATGTGCCGCCAACTTTTTATTCTTGCATAATTCTGGGCTGCTAACTGAATCGAAAATTACATGAATAGCAATAAACCGGATTGCTCGTTATTCCCATTTAATAATGTAGAGGTGCGGAAAATGCAAAAAACAGGTCAAAATATCACGCTTGTGTTGCATTATAAATTTGCAGGATGAAATTGATCCATTTGCAGATTGCGCATGTGCAATGGCTTTTCATGCTTTAAAATGTATCTTCAACTTTTTCTTGTGCAAATCCGATCCGTCAAACAAAAGGGGAAAAGCCTGCAACCCGGGCACAAAGTTGTAAACACGTTTATTTTCGGGTAATGGGGTATAGAACTTCTGGTTTGATGTTATTGTAAGGGTGCCTTTATCGTTGCGGCGCTGGAAGCGATGGTCGCCGATGCTTATTTGATCTTTTCCAGAGCATACAACCGGGTAAATAAATTGCAGCTTTCCCGCAAGAACGGGCCTGTCAATAGATATCTCCATGCTAAAAATGTTGTCCCTGATCTTATAGTTGACAAATATTTCGGGGGTACCCTGGTCAGGAGCTGTTTGGTTTCCATCTACCAGTTGGGACCTGGAAAAAATTACCAGCTCATCACCGGATTCAAAGGAGGAAAGTATCGCGTTGTGATCAGAGATGTTCCTGAAAACACGGTTATCATCCAAAGTAAGTTCGAGACGAGGTGTCAGGTCCATGAAGTTTTCCACCAGATTTTCGTCAAGCATATTGAATCGTTCCCAACGCTGGTATTCAATCATGCTGGAGGCACTTATAATATCATTTTTCATGTGATACAACAACGTCAAAGCCCCGCCGCTGGCATGGCCGTTGATCCTTCCCTCCCTGTAATCCATGGCATAAGCGGTTACGGTGCCCCGCCATTCCCCCCTTGAAAAAATGATTGTATCGATGCTGTTAAACCGTTTGGTTCCATAGACTTTTTCACGCGGCAGTACATTATCTGCGAAGGGAAGTTCAGGTTCCTTAATATGCAATAAATTGACCAGCGCCTTGGCATGATTAAATGTATGGTGCATAGAGGGTGGAATGCCTTCGATGAACTCATGGGGGCCGCTGTGCAGAAGGTTAT
>SLIL01000464.1 GCA_007135645.1 Bacteroidales bacterium | reverse complement strand
TTTGAAAGCAGGGAAGAAAGTTCATTTGCAAACTTCTCGTAAAGGGGAATGGCTGTTTCAGGTTTGGCTGCCCTGATGTATGATGGCCTGTTGCCTTTTTTTGTACTTGCATGAAGGGTAAACTGACTAATGAGCAATACCTCACCTTCAACGTCCTGCAAAGAAAGATTCATTACCTGGTTTTCATCGTTAAAAACCCTCAGGCGCGCGATCTTGCCGCACAGCCATTCAATATCCGATTCCTCATCCGCCTCTTCAATCCCCAGCAAAACCAGGAGCCCGCTTCCAATGCGGGCATGTTCCTTGTTTTCAATGGCAACGCTTGCTTCGCTTACTTTCTGAATAACTACACGCATAAATTATTTTTTTGATTTGCAATTACGCCCTGGTGTCCTGCCCTGAGAGGATATTGAGATAATTATGGTATCGTGAGATGTTGATCTCTCCGCTTTCTACCTTCTCTTTTACAGCACATCCGGGCTCGTGTGCATGGGTACAGTTATCAAACCTGCACAGATTAAACAATTCGCGCATCTCAGGAAAATAGTGACACAGTTCCCAGTCTTCAAAGTCCACAAGGCCAAACTCTTTTATCCCCGGGGTATCGATGATAAAACCTCCGTGCGAAAGGGGGAACATTTCGGCAAAGGTGGTGGTATGCTTTCCTTTAAGATGTGCAAGGGATATTTGAGCTGTTTTCAGGTTAAGGCCCGGTTCAATGGCATTGATCAGGGTTGATTTCCCTACGCCCGAATGGCCGGAGAGTAAAGATATCTTATCCTTGAGCATAGCCAGAAACTCATTCAGTCCGGCACCTTCCAGGGCACTCACCTTTAGACATTTATACCCCAGGGGCTCGTATATGGCAATGAGCTGATCCATAATCTCCAGCTCTTCGGGTTCATACAGATCAAGTTTGTTAAACACAAGGCAGGCATTTACACTGTAAGCTTCGCAGTTAACCAGAAACCGGTCAATAAAGCCGGTAGATGTACGTGGCACATGCAGGGTGGCAATAAGAATGGCCTGATCAAGATTGGCTGCAATGACCTGGCTCTTGCGGCTTAGGTTGGTTGATTTACGCACAATGTGATTCTTGCGGTCAGCAATTGCGGTAATAATTCCTGTATCCTGATCTGCTTCGGGAGAAAAAGAAACCTTGTCACCCACAGAAACCGGGTTGGTCGCCCTGGAGCCTTCCAGCTTCAATTTGCCCCGCAACCTGCAACGGTAAATCTGCCCACCTTCAACCAGTACATTGTACCAGCTGCCCGTAGATTTCATTACGATTCCCTGTAGATTATTGTTTGTCATTTTTATCAAAACCTAAAATTAGGAAAATATATTGATTGCTGATCCGTACCTCTTGTATAAAAGCTTTTTTTATCTTTGATAAAAGGTTAACACCATTTTTAGTAATCATCAGAATCTTAAGCAGAATAAAATGACAAAAATAATCAATTGGGGCATTATTGGTTGTGGAAATGTAACCGAAGTTAAAAGCGGACCCGCATTTAACAAGGTTAATGGATCGAAACTGGTAGCCGTTATGCGCCGAGATGCAGAAAAAGCCCGGGATTATGCACAGAGGCATAAAGTACCCAAATGGTATAGTGATGCCAGCGAATTAATAAAAGATGAGGAGGTCAGCGCGGTTTATGTGGCTACTCCTCCTGATACCCATGCTGAATATGCAATCATGGCCATGCGTGCAGGAAAACCTGCTTATGTTGAAAAACCAATGGCATTGAATTTTGCCCAGTGCCAGGAAATGATACGAGTCTCCCAACAAACAGGGATGCCCCTTTTCGTGGCTTATTACAGGCGCAAACTCCCTGGTTTTCTGAAGATCAAAGAGCTCCTTAATGAAGGTGTCATTGGCAAACCACGCCATTTTGAGATCAGGTTTATCACCCCACCCCGGCCTGAAGACCATTTGGAGCCGTTGCCCTGGAGAGTAATCCCCGAATTATCGGGAGGAGGTTATCTGCACGACCTGGGGAGCCATCAGCTCGATGTGATGGATTTTCTCCTGGAACCTTTAAAGCTGGTAGACTCACATGCTGAGAACAACCTTGGTCTTTATTCTCCGGCAGACTTTGTCAGGGCATCTTTCGAAACTGATTCGGGGATCAAGGGTACTGGAATCTGGGATTTCGGGGCCCGTGACAAAGAACATACCGATATCATTACCATTTCGGGCGATAAAGGAACAATAGAGTTCTCCTGTTTTGAGTTTACTACTACAAAAGTAATATCAGAAGGAAAAGAGATCCTTTTTGATAATCCCCGGCCTGAGCATGTGCAATCGGGGTTGATCGAATTTGTTACCGAAGAAATAAGACAAGGCAAAAACTATAAAACCAATGCGATCTCAGCTTCAAGGGCAACTTTGTTGCTTGACCAGATCAGCAGCCATCAATAAAATTATAAAAACGCATACAGCTATAATACTATATGACTCTAAAAGCAGAAAATGTAAGCCGCTTTTACGGCACTCAAAAGGCACTGGACAATGTATCACTGGAATTAAAGCAGGGTGAAATTGTTGCCCTTCTGGGCCCCAATGGAGCCGGGAAAAGTACCATGATGAAGATCATTACCTGCTACCTGCCACAAAACGAAGGAAACGTCTGGGTTTGTGGGCATAATGTTACCACGGAATCCATAAAAGTGCGTGAGATTGTTGGATATCTGCCGGAGCACAACCCCCTCTATCTGGATATGTATGTGAGGGAATACCTGGAGTTTGTAGCCGGACTGCATAAACTTGGCAAAAAAACAAAAGCGAGGGTTGCCGAAATGATTGAGCAAACCGGACTTGGCCCGGAACAGCATAAACAAATAGGTGCACTTTCAAAAGGGTATCGCCAGCGTGTAGGGATTGCGCAGGCACTGATCCACGATCCGCAGGTGCTTATCCTGGATGAGCCCACCTCAGGCCTCGACCCCAACCAGCTTGTAGATATACGACAGCTGGTGAAGGAAGCAGGAAAACATAAAACCGTTTTGCTTTCTACCCATATCATGCAAGAGGTAGAGGCAGTATGCGACAGGGTGGTCATTATCAATAAAGGGCAGATTGTAGCCGATGCCCCCACACGTGAGCTGCAGCTCCTGAACCAGAGCAACAGGGTAATTCAGGTGGAGTTTGAGCAAAAACCCAATGTGGAATCACTGAGATCCATAGAGGGCGTAATGGAGGTGCAGGAGATCAGTGAGAAAGAGGTGAAAGTTTTTACCCAGAGCACTCAGGACCTCCGATCTGTCATTTTCAAATGGGCAGTAAACAACAAGCATGTTATCCTCTCCATGGTTTATGAAGATCAATCCATAGAACAGGTATTCAGGCAACTAACATTTGAAGTTTAGTGTTTTCATTCAGATATTAATTGTTTACCTTTGCCCAGCTAAATTCCAGTCTAATTTATATATTCAAAAAAATGGGTTATTTATTTACATCTGAATCTGTATCGGAAGGACATCCCGATAAGATTGCAGACCAGATATCTGATGCGCTGCTTGATGAATTTCTGCGCCAGGATCCCGAATCAAAGGTGGCCTGTGAAACGTTAGTTACCACAGGACTTGTAGTATGCAGCGGTGAGGTAAAAACTCGCGCCTGGGTTGATATTCAGAACGTGGTACGTGATATTTTAAAAACCATAGGTTATACCAATTCAGCTTATAAATTTGAGGCCGAATCCTGTGGCGTTATTTCAGCAATACATGAACAATCGCCTGACATAAATCAGGGTGTTGAACGTGAGAAGGAAGAAGATCAGGGAGCAGGCGACCAGGGGATGATGTTTGGATATGCATCAAAAGAGACCGATGAGTTTATGCCTCTCACGCTTGATCTTTCTCACATCCTGCTACAAGAGCTTGCAGATATTCGTAAAAAGGGAGAGGTAATGACTTACCTGCGCCCTGACTCCAAGGCGCAGGTTACAGTAGAATATGATGACAATCATCAGCCGGTAAGAATTGATACCATTGTTGTTTCTACCCAGCACGATGAATTTGTTAAACCTGAGAACAAATCAGCTGAAGCCCGCAAAAAGGCCGAGCAACAAATGCAGGATACGATCAGGGAGGACATTGAGAAGCATCTCATTCCCAGGGCAACAGAGATTCTTCCCGAAAGAATTCGCCCCCTTTTCAGAAACGGTTATAAACTGCTTGTAAATCCCACAGGCAAATTTGTTATTGGTGGACCACATGGTGACAGCGGGTTAACAGGCCGTAAAATCATTGTTGATACCTATGGTGGAAAAGGAGCCCATGGTGGTGGTGCTTTCTCAGGAAAAGATGCCAGCAAGGTAGACCGCTCAGCGGCTTATGCAACCCGCCATATTGCCAAAAATATGGTGGCAGCCGGTATTGCCGATGAAGTGCTGGTGCAGGTAGCTTATGCTATTGGTGTTGCCGATCCGGTGGGTATTTATGTAAACACCTATGGCACAGCTAATGTTGCGCTAACCGATATGCAGATCGCCGAAAAAATTAAGGCTATTTTTGACCTGAGGCCTTTTGCTATTACAAAACGTTTCGGGCTTAAAAACCCCATTTTTCTTCCCACAACAACCTATGGCCATTTTGGAAGAACACCCTTTGAAAAAGAGGTAGAGGTTGCATATGAAGATGGGCATACCTTTAAGAAGCAGGTAAACGGAGAAGAGAAAAACTTTAAAAAGGTTGAGTTTTTTGCCTGGGAAAAACTGGACTTTGTTGATACCCTGAAAAAGGAATTCGGGCTCTAAACATAAAGTCTTTTTTCCCTTATCAATTCATAAACCCCGGGCGGTAAAAGGAATCTTGCTGACAAACCTTCGGCAAGATTCTTTTTTATTTGGGTAGAGGAGATTTCCACGATGGGAGCTTTGGTTTTGTGCAGGTTAGGATAATGATCAAATGCAGAATTCCGGAAACCACGCCTGGGATAAACATAAACCGGCAGCGTTTCAAGGATCTCGTGATGGTTTTTCCATTTGTCAAAATCACTCAGGTTGTCCCCACCAATAAGCAAAACAAATGATTTTTGAGGATATTGTTCTTTTAGCACCTGGATGGTTTTACAGGTGTAGTGCGGTGCCTCCATGGTAAATTCCACATCGCATACCCTGAAACGTTCCTCCCCTTTAATTGCTTCATCCAGCAGTTCTTTCCTTATACTCTCTGGTGTTAATAACTGATCCTGCTTAAATGGATTGCAAGGTGAGAGCACAAACCATAATTCACTGATTTCATCAAGATTGATAAAATACTCTGCTATGATCAGATGACCCATATGAATGGGATCAAATGAACCAAAAAACAAGGCAGTATGACCTTTATGATCCTTCATGGGTTAAATAGGATTGTTAAGAAAGTCCAGCAGGGTTTTCCGGGTTTTATCAATGGCTTTCTCAAGCTCATCATTTACTATCTGTACATCAAACTTACTGGCAAAGCCGAGTTCATATTCTGCCCGTGAAATACGTTTGGAAAGGCTTTCAGGTGTTTCAGTACCCCGTCCAAGCAACCTCTTTCTCAGTTCTTCAACAGAGGGAGGCATTATAAAAACAGCCAGTGAATTTTCAGGATACTGTTTTTTGATATTCAACCCACCCAGCACATCCACATCAAAGATCACATGCTTGCCCTGACCCCAGATTCGGGTTACTTCTGATTTTAACGTGCCATAAAAGCTGCCTTCATACACCTCCTCCCATTCCAGGAAAGCATCTTCTTCAATTTTTTTTCTGAACTCATCGGGAGTCAGAAAATAGTAGTCCTTTCCATGCATCTCTCCTTCCCTGGGTGGCCTGCTGCAGGCAGATACCGAAAACTCAAGGGATTTTATATCAGGCAATACTGCTTTTACAATGGTTGTTTTCCCCGACCCTGAAGGGGCACATACAATTACCATTTTCCCGTGTTGCACAGTCATATCACAAAACATTCATCAGTTGTTCCTTTATTTTTTCCAGTTCATCTTTCATTTGCACAACGATCCGTTGTATGGATGCATCATTGGCTTTGCTTCCTATGGTATTGATCTCGCGGCCAATTTCCTGGGCAATAAAACCCAACTTCTTCCCTCCGGCCTCATCTACACCCAGGGTTTCTGTAAAATAATCCAGATGCTTCTGCAGCCTGACTTTCTCTTCGGTAATATCGAGCTTTTCAAGGTAAAAGATCACCTCCTGCTCAAAACGATTCTGGTCGGTTTTTACATTCTCGGCAATTTCTTTGAGAGAGCGGATAATTTTTGCTCTGATGTTTTCTATCCGTTGCACCTCAAAGGGCTCTATATCAGCAAGCAGCTTTCGAATGACCTGCTCTCGGGCAACAATATCCTCATGCAAATGCTTCCCTTCGGTGCTTCGGTATTGCACTACCTGTTCAACGGCCTCATTAACAGATCTCAGAATTTCCTTCCACTCCTCAGCGTCAGGCTCTTCGGCCAGGGGCCTGAGAATATCCGGTAAGCGCAGCAGATCGGGCAAAAAATCATTGGATATGCTTACTTCCAGACTCTCAGCAGCATTTTTTATTTCATTGAAATATCGCCTGAGCAAAGGGGTGTTAATGCTATAGGCAGCATTGTTTTCATTGCATTCAAGGGTAATTACCAATTCTACCTTGCCTCTCTCCAGGGCTGAACTCAACAGGTTGCGTAGCTGGTTCTCATATTCCCTGTAAGCAGTGGGCACCTTAATGGTCAGATCAAGGTTCTTGCTATTGAGTGTGCGTATCTCAGTTTTAACTGTTTTATCAGGAAAAGTCACCACCGCCTTTCCAAACCCGGTCATTGAAGATATCATGTTTTGCCTGTGTGTTGTAAATGAATACTAAGTTTGTGGCAATGTAATTTAAGTAATAATCTGCTAGACTATACTCTGACAATATAAGGGCCTAAATCAAAAGGGGACAAATCCTTTTCGCCCCCTTTTAAATATTTCTTTGCACCAACCAAAACAACCCAGCCGGGAAGATCTCAGATCAGCATCATTTTTTCTTTTTCTTATCTTCTTCGGTAAAACCAACCCTGTCCATATTACCCCAGGATTTTTCTCCGACAAAATATTTGAAATTGCCCCTGATACTAAATAACAGAATAAAGGGGTGATAGAAAATGGGCTCAAGCATAGAAGTCAGAAGCATTTTTACAACTTCCCGCTTTTTCTGATATCGGTGAAACGATAATTCTTCAAACAAAATGGCCCAGTGGGTAAGCGTAACCGCAAAGAAATAGACTGTACCCAGAAGCAGGAAGAAAAATGGCCAGTTGGGTATCCCCAGTAAGGCAATTATAATAAAGTAAATGATCCCTACAAACTCAAAAATGGGAGCCAGCCATTCAAAGAAGAACCAGTAGGGATGCCCCAGAACTCCCAAAGAGCCGTAACGTGGATTAAAGAACAGTTTAAAGTGCATAAACAAGCTTTCCATAGTACCCCTGGTCCAGCGGTCTCTTTGCCGTCCCAACACCTTCACCGTAGCAGGAACTTCTGTCCAGCATAGTGGGTCAGGGATGTAGATGACCTGGTATTTTTCTTTCTGTTCAGACATATACCGGCGCATTCTAACAATCAGCTCCATATCTTCACCCACCAGATTGGTATTATATCCACCAACCTTCATTACGATATCGCGGTTAAACATACCAAAAGCCCCTGACACCAGCAGTAAACCGTTTAGCTTACTCCAGGCCATACGCCCCATCAAAAATGCACGGGTGTATTCAAGCACCTGCACCCTGGGAATAAATTTCTTTGGAAGTTTAACCTCAGTGATTTTTCCGTCTTCAATTTTACACGAGTTTGCAATCCTGATCACACCCCCGGATGCAATAATCTTACGATCTGTTTCTTCCAGGAAAGGTTTTGCCATGATCAGTAATGCATCTTCGACCAATACCGAATCCACATCAACAACAGAAATGTATTCTTTCTGAGAGAAATTAATAGCAGCATTCAGGGCATCTGCCTTTCCACCGTTCTCCTTGTCAATTACAATAAGTTTTGAAAATGCCTTATTCCTCGACTTATAGATGCCTCTTATGGGTTGGGTTCTGATCTTTTCCTCATACACAAAATCTACCATTTCAAGGTCATAGGCTTTAATAACCTTTTCCATTGAATCATCAGAGCTGCCGTCATTAATAATAATAACCTCAAAATCATTGTAATGCAAAGACAAAAGGCTTCTGATATTATCCACAATGGTTTTACCCTCGTTGTAGGCAGGAGCAATTACCGAAATGGATGGGGCAAGCGGTGATGACAACAACACTTTGTAATCAATAAAAGAATTCTTTCTCATGTATTTCAACATCGACAAAGCAGAAAACAAAGCAAGGGTCACATAGGAGCCAAAAATAAAAATGGTAAGAATAATAATACCATTCTCAATAATAAACTGAAATGAACGGAAAAATTCTATCATGATTCCTGGTTTTCTTTAATGTTTACGATCATCTTTTTCACCAACTCATCTTCAGATCTGCTCAACAACTCATCCAATTTCTCAACACCCTCGGGCACAACGCTGTTAAGAACCTGTAAAGCATGCATTCGCAGCCTTACTGTGTTATTTGAGCTTAGGATCTCCCGCTCCAGAAATGGAATATCTTCAGGAGATACAATGGGCTGCAAGGCTAATATAATTTCAAATCGCACCTTACGCGGAATAATATCATCAAGGGTTTTTATATCTTTCTCCTGCTTACTTTTTCTTTGAGAATTAAGTATACTGATAAGCTTAAGAGTCTCACTGCGGTAAAGGGTTTTAAGATCATCCCTGTACTCAGCTACTTCAAGGTGCTTCATTGCCTGTACTGCTGCAAGTGATATCTCCGCATTTTCATTAAACAGCATCTCTCTTACTTTAGCTGCTGAATGTATATGTTTGAAAAGGCCTATCATTCTGATGGCAAACACTACAACAGAAGGATTTTCTACATCAACCCATCGTTCGTAAGAATCGATGGCAATCTGATGGTAAACAATCGTATCATAAATATTAATCTGCTCCCAATAAGAGAGTTCATAACTGAGTTCATCAAGAAAAGCCAGCGGATCTTCGTCAGAAAGTTTTACCATGGCTACCTGCGCCTCCATGCGAAGAATTGGGTTTTTTGAGTGGATGTATTTGCTGATCCTCTCGTTGGCATCTTTAACGTCCATTTGTGCAAGCTCCCTGCAACCTTTTGATCTTTTGTCCCACCGACGCTGATAAACTTTTTTGAGCGAATCCTTGTGCAAACCCAGGTTAAAATAAAGATCTTTCAGTTTTCCAGCTGCTTCACCATGGAGATTGTGGTGCAGATCCATGATCTCATCTATAAGGATCTGCCTGTTAACCTCATTTCCTATCCCTTTAAATTCAATGCGCTCTACCTCATCATCAAATAAAAAACCTGCCAGTTGCTCCTGGTAAAGATTTTTTATTTCCATGTGGTTTTTTCTTCTCTTGGATTTAACCTGCCTGATAATTAAAACACCGGAAAAGAGCAACACGATACTTATCAACAGATATAAAAGAATTACCACTAAGATCTTCTCCTTTAACAAGGCTTTATCAAATCTTTCCCTTAGCTTCTGGAAGACTGATCTATCATTCTCACCAATGTTATTGGAGTCGGAATAAGAGCCCTGATCGAGGGCCTGGATTTCAGAAGAAACCATGTTTGAAAAATATGGGAATGATTTACTTCCTGGTTGGGAATGTGCAAAGAATTCCGAAAATGTTTCCAGGATTCTGCTCACATGCAAATCATAAAATGAGTTGCTTTTTGCAAGGACAGTCCTGGCAACATTAAATGTACTGTTTCCCTGGTAAGATTTACCACCTTCTATAACTTCACCCAATAGTCCGGAAAGTTTTTCGCTTCTTTCAAAACCTTTCAAATCATTTACACTGGTAATGGAAAAAACCAGTATTGCTGCCAATGTAAATACAAACCGTTTATTATGACTCATTAGTTCAAATTTTGAAAATTCAATGCGATTCATACTATCAGAAGCGATAAATTAATGCCCCTTCTGCAGTAACAGGGTTACCAAAAATCACCTCTTCCTGATAAATCTTGTACCCTGCTCCTAACCTGAACAGGAACCGATTGCCGATTCTCTGCTGATAAAGCAACGACAGATCAACAGTTGTTGCCCCCAGGTCATACACCTCTCCTCCAATTAGTTGTGAAAAGTCAGCTGAGAAGCCTCTGCCGATGGTAAGTGAAATAAAATGGTCTGTTGAGCTCAGGAACCGTCTTGCAGTAAGAAAATAGGCTTGCGATTCAGGATCTGAGCCATCGGAAGAAAAGGTAAAATACGGTCTGAATGAAAAATAATAGTTTCTGTAATATTTGCTCAATGAGCCTGTAATAATCAAAAGGTCTTTGGTTATCACAAGGCTTTCTCTGTCATCAAAATTCAGGATTCTGAATCCCCCGGAAATTTCCATGGAAGAAGGCAGGGCCTGGAAAAGCTCAAAACCAAACCTTGTAACCGGAAAAAGCCTGCGATCGGGAGAAAAACCAAAGTTGAGATACAGATACGTTCCTGGACGAATGGTAGGATAAGCATCGGCCTCTATCTGCAGACTGGTGGCGTCGATATCAGGCCTGATGGCATAATTGGCTCTTAGAGCAGCCGGCCCAAGAACTCTGGTTCTGCGCCCCAGTTCAGCATAAACCAGATGCCATGGTGTTACCTCAAAACCATTATTCTCAGAATCATTATTGTCATTATTTCCATTATTATCATTATTAACCGGAAGGTCAGCAAAAGGGAAATAAGTTCCCCGGTATCCCAACCCTGCCCAGTTCTGCATGCGGTTTACCTCGATAGTGTCAAGCAGATCTTTTGCATCCTGAAAAGTGGGATCAATGGTAAGTATCTGGTTAAGTAGCAGAACTGCAGCCACCTCGTCGCCTGTTTCTTTCAGGGCCAGTGCCTTACGATATAGCAGGTGCACATTATTGGGGTCTCTGGCCAGTGCAACATCAATAAACTTTATGGCTTCTTCATAATCTTCGTACCATATCTGAAGATCGATAAGTGCAAACAGGGCATCCGTATTGTTTGGATCTGCCTGTAATACTTCGCGCAGCAGATCATTTGAACGCACAAATTGTCCTTCCCAGGAGTAGGTTCGTGCCTTAAGGATTTTAACATCATGATAGTGCGGAAATAACTCAAGAATTTGCCGGCATATCTCTCTGGCTTCTTCGTAATTGCCATCAAAGGCCATTTCGCGTGCCCTGAAATACCATCCGTCAGGATCTTCAGCTATTGGTGGCTCTGCTTGCGCAGGTACCAGCAGAAATAAAAAAAGAGCCAGGAGCAAGCCCCAGAATCTCTTTTTCTGAAATACCTCATAATGGGAACCGTACTGTTCTTTCATAAATTAACTGGTTATTTTACCACAGGCCGATGCATTCAACACCCGGGTATAATTATACAGAAGCAAGACTTCTCTTCTGTTTAGCTATCTTTTGATTAAAAACCTCTTTACCCTTATGGATAATTCATTGGGGCTAAAAGGCTTGGTAAGATAATCGTCAGCTCCTAATTTAAATGCCTCAATAATAGTTTCTTCATTACCTACCTTGGACAATACAATAATCGGAGTGGTTTTATTGAGCTCATTACGGGTCATATTGATCAGTTCCAATCCACCTGTAAATGGCATCAGCAAATCTGTAATTATCAAATCATATTCCCCGCCTCTGATCTTTTCAGAAGCTACACGCCCATCATTGGCTACATCCACCTGATATCCTTCACGTTGCAATTTATGCTCAATGGCTTTGATCATCATGAAGTCATCTTCGCAAACCAGTATTTTCATTATTAAGTGTTTTTTATTGTTGCTAAATGCTTTTTATAAAAATTCTAACGAATGTAAAACGGGGATTCCTCTCCTGAAAAACTCAAAGTGTAATATGCATTAAATCTTTCAAAAATAAGAAAAAAATAAGGTAAACAAGCAAAAAAACAAATTAAATTGATTGTTTTGTTAAAAAAAATCCCTTGCAGAACTTAAAATGCAAGATGCATGCATTCAAAAATGTGTAAGCTTTGCAGTACCTTATTGATTCTTTTCAAGCAAAATATCAAGTTCACGCTTTATTTCTTTCATCGCTTCAATGCATACTGCTTCTGTTTTGTCTATTAAAGAAGGTATCTGATCTGTGTTTTTTTCACTGGCCGCATTTTGCTCAATTGTTTCCACTTCATTAAAAACCGACTTGATTCCCATGAATGTTAATTGTGGCTTAAACTTATGAGCAACATTTCTCAGGTTTTTCCAATCTTTTCCGGCATAAAACTGCTTCAGATCAGCGATTACCGCCGGGGCATTTTCCAGAAAATAGGAAAGCATACTGATACTGAATTCATCATCTCCTTCGCTGAGTTGATTTAAATAATTGAGATCAATGAGCGATTTGCCTTCATGATCATTGCTTTGCTTATTCATGTTGTTGACTGATTTAGTATTAACACTTTCTCCATTCTTTGCAACCCACTTTTCCATCTTTTCATGCAGATCATTGATGTCATAGGGCTTTGGCACGTAATCATCAGCTCCGGCATCGAGGCATTTTCTGGATGCATCACTCAGAATACTGGCTGTTATAGCAATGATTGGGATCCTGTTGAGCTCTCCGGGCAGATGCTTCCGAATGATTTGTATTGCTTCATACCCGTCCAGAACAGGCATTTGCATATCCATAAGCACGATGTCGTAATTGCCGCTTTTCAGTTTTTCTATGGCATCCTGTCCGTTATCTGCAAAATCGGCCTTGTAGCCAAATTTCTCCATGTGCTTTTTTATCACAAGCTGATTAATACTGTCATCCTCGGCAACCAAAACATTTACTGATCTTGAAACAGATTCACTGCTTATGCCAGTGTTTTGTTCATCAAAGTTTTCTTCTTCACCCTGAAATAAGCTGCTTTCAACTGATCCTTTAACTGAGTTTTTTACTACTGCCGTGCCTTCAAGAAGTTCTTTAATGGAATATAAATCATCTGAAATTGTTTGAACAATGCCTGCTTGTTCATCCGAAAGTCTGGTTTTCTCCAAAAGACTGATTTGACTAAAAATGCGTTGCAGATGTTGTATCATTTGCATTTACTCGATTGTGGATGAAAGACTTAAATACAGTTAAATAATGCTTGATAAAATAGTTTGCTAAATTAAGAAAATTAATCGAAATATATTCTGTTTTCATAGACTTAAAGTTTTAAGGACAATTTTTTCAAAGATTTTTTATAATCGGTTATGCAGTAATTGAATATTTCACTGGTTTTCAAAAGATGGATGAATATTGCTATATTTTTTTTACATTAGCCAAATACTCTACAACAGGTCAATATGCACATAATAACCACAGCAAAAGAACATCTTGTCTCTTATCCGAAGAAAGTATCCCTTATTTTCTATTTTCTCATCCTTTTATCTTTCCATGCAACCGGCCAAAGATTTCAGGGTGGACTCAGAGGGGGTCTTGTTGCTTCTGAAGTTTCAGGGGATAACCTAAGTGGCCCAAACAAACTAGGCTTATATGCCACGGCGTTTACGTTTACCCCTGTTTCAGAATTTTCAGACATATTGCTTGAAATTAAATACATTCAAAAGGGAAGCAGATCCATTCCCACAGAGAGGAATAACTTTTATGAGTATAAGTTTTTTTTACAGTACGTTGAGGTACCTGTTCATTTCCGGCAGGATATTGCGCGTTTTACCGATCTGGACTTTATAGAAAAACTTATGGTAAGTGCCGGATTATCAGTTTCTGTATTGGTTGATCATCTTGAAACAGATATGGGAACACCAGTGCCGCCCAGCGAACGAGAAGACTTTAATCCTGCTGAACTGAACATTTTATTCGGGCTTTCGTACCCGCTAACAGGATCTATCGACTTTAATTTCGGATTTTCAAATTCACTCACACCCATAAGACCCCATGCAGGAGGAGGAAAACTATGGTATAATCGTGGACAATATAACACGGTTTGGACTTTTGGATTGTCCTATATTTTCTGGTAGGAGCCGGATTCTATAAAAAAACCGGCCCTTAAACCCTTAAAAACAGTTAAAGTATTATAATTTCCCAGTCATTACCAGGAATTTAAACTTTTTCTTCCTTTTACCGTAAAAAAAATAAATCGGCATAAACCCCTTATAATACAATGAAAGGCAAAAAATAACAATTCTATACAAGATTGCAGGTTTAACCTGTTTAAGCAGGCATAGTTTTTCACGGTTTTTATACCCGTAAAAACCCCTATAAACCGGGCAATCCTTTTTTTTACTTTTGCGTAGTATTAAACACAAACGGCTATAAACCATCATCAGCATACACCTTTTTGCACATTTCTACTGTTATGAAAAACTTAAAAGGACTTCTTTCTTCTATTTTTCTGTTTATTCGCAATCCTTTTTTTATTGCTCTGTTTCTTCTCACCGGAAGTTATCAGCAGGCATTTGAAAAGCAGACAAATAGCTTAACCATGGAAAGCGACCTGCGGTTTATCATCAAGCAATCGGTAAAATTTAATGACCAATATGCTGACTTTTTAGAGAGACGCCTTGACAGTCTGCTTGTACGACGCCGCTTCAACGGAAGTGTTCTTGTTGCGCACGAAGGGCATGCTGTTTATAATAAGAGCATGGGATATTCAAGGTACACCCCTTCCACCCCTTTTGCACAGGAAAACAATATTTTTCAGTTGGCCTCGGTAGGAAAGCAATTTACAGCTTTTACAGTGTTGATGCTTTATGAGCGCGGCCTGATAGATCTGGATGATGAGGTTTACAGGCACATCAACGGGTTCCCTTATCCCGAAATTACAGTAAGACATCTGCTCAACCACACCTCCGGGCTGCAAAGTTACTTTTATGTTATTGAGCATTTCTGGAAACACAATCACCTTCCTACCCATCAGGATATGCTTGACCTTTTTGTTGAGCGCTCTATGCCGCTGAACTTTACTCCAGGACGCCGGTTCAGCTATTCCAATACTGGCTACGCATTTCTTGCTATGCTGGTTGAGAGTGTTACCGGGCAAGGGTTTGCTTGTTTTGTAAAAGAAAATATTTTCCAACCACTCCGAATGTCTGATTCTTTTGTTTACGAACCAGGCCTGAACCTTGAAGAGCTGGCAGAACAAAAAAACCTCAGCTTTGGTTACGAACGTGCCGGCAGAAGACTGAGAGAGATTCCTGTTGATTACCTGGACGGTATTACCGGTGACAAAGGAATTTTCTCAAGTACAGAAGATTTGCTTAAATGGGACAATGCTCTTGAAAACAACTTAATTGTATCGGGAGAAACAAAAGCAATGGCCTTTGACAATGGCCGTTTAAGGAGTGGTTACAGAGTGAGTTATGGCTTTGGACTCAGGCTGAGAACCCAGCAAGGCCAGCAGACGCAATATCATAATGGCTGGTGGAGAGGATTCAGAACAGCTTATGTGAGATTACCCGACAATACATTGATCGTTATTCTCAACAATACCAATGCCTCTATTAATGGACTTGAGAATCATATCAGGTCAATTATCAACGAAAACCCCCATCCCCGTTTTGATCAGAAACGTATTTATGATCTGGCTATAGTGAACTAATTTCATGTTGGTAGTCGCTTAAGATTTTTCTTAGCATTGGCAGGTAAAACCCCAGGAAAAACAAACTTTTATCAGTTGGATCGTTCAGATCTGCAAAAAACAACTCCAGGTACCGGGCACCTTTGAGCCTTACAAATCTCCTTTTTAGGGGATTATGCCCAAAATCACCTGCAAAATAGAAGGTTGAGCCTGCTTTGTTGCCTTTTATCACAGCCGGAAATTTCGCGGGCACACCATGTTGTTGCAATAATTCTTCTCCTTTTTCTGTCAGGTCCAGTTCATACCATGAAATTATCTCAGAATCCGGGTGATCAGGCAATGTAATGTCAAACCAGCCAGGATAGTTGACCCTGTCGCTCATTCCATACTTTCGACGGTTTTCAATATCGGTTCTGATCATTGGAGCCGACCTGCCCAGATGCTCCCTTTGTTCCAGCACAAGGAGCGTTTCATCCAGGTGAATCAGAATGATTCCACCACCGGAAAACTGCCACTCCTCACCATACTGTGCCTTATATAATGCAGGCAGCCATGCAGGAATGATGGCATCGGGATGATCTTTATCAAGGGAGTGAAAAAAGCGTCCGGTCCATCCCTGCCATTTGACCCCCATAATTTCTTCAGCCAAAGCACGATGTTGTTGTGGGGTGGGTGGAGCCAGAAAAATAAATTCAGCAATGATCATTTTATTAAGCTCATGCATCATTTCCAGAAAAAGAATATCTTCCCACTGCAAACCTCCATACAATTTTTCTGCTCCTACTACATCGGGCCTGTCGACAGGCCACATATTGCTGTATACACCATAGCTGTCAACATAATAGGCAAGGTGGTATTTTGCTGCCAGCTGCTGAATTTCATGCCTTGAATAACCTGATAAATCGCGTATCTCAAAATTTTCATCATCAAGCGGGAAAAAACCGTAATAATCCTGATCAGCCCGGTACTGCCTGCCATCGATATTAACAAAGCGATACTGCTTCAACACCCAGTTAATAGCCCTGTTCTGTATTTTCCGGGGATTATAGGAGGTCTTGTCCATTATAAAAATGGAAAGGGGTTTTGGGGTTGTTACCAGCCATGAAAACCACATAATCATTGGCAAACCAAAGACCAGCAGAGCGAACGCCAGAATTGCAATATGCCTTTTCTTCATAAACTCCTAATTATTTTGCTCTTATTGGAACCAAAGAAGAGCGCGCAATACAAAAGCCACGATGAATTGTAAATGAACTGTCTGAAAGACTAATCCTTTAAAGATTGATAAAGATAGTGAAAAAACAGGTTTATTATCCGTTAAAGAATTATCATGCTCTTGAATGCGCAACTTTAATTTTTTATTAAGAAATTATTAACAATGGGTTAATTTTATTGATTTTGAGCGGTTAAGGCTATACATGGGTATGTAGTGAACAGTAAATATAATTACCTTTGACCAGCATTTTACAACAGCTATTTATTTAGTGAATTTCTTATGAACAATAGTGATTATAAGATTCTTCTTGTTGATGATGAGCCTGATATCCTGGAATTTGTGGGCTATAATCTGCGCAAAGAGGGTTATCAGGTTTTTACGGAAGACAATGGGCTAAGTGCTATAGAAACTGCCAGGAATGTTGAACCCCACCTGATCATTCTCGATGTTATGATGCCCCAAATGGACGGCATGGAAACCTGCCGGAAAATAAAAACCATTCCTGGTTTATCCGGCGCTATTATTATATTCCTTACGGCGCGCAACGAAGACTATTCGCAGATGGCTGGCTTTGAAGCAGGCGCAGATGACTATGTTGCCAAGCCCATAAAACCGGCATTACTGGTAAGCAGGATTAAAGCATTGCTCAGGAGATTGCCGGCAATAAATGAACAGGAGACAAACGACAATTTGCTGCAAGCAGGGAACATTACCATTGACAAAGAACGATATGTGGTCATCAAACAGGGAAGCAACATTGTATTGCCCAAGAAAGAATTTGAATTGCTTACACTTCTGGCCTCCAAACCCCATAAAGTATTTTCCAGAGAAGAGATATTCGCCAAAGTTTGGGGCAGTAATGTTGTAGTGGGAGACCGTACCATTGATGTGCATATCAGGAAACTGAGAGAAAAAATCGGAATGGAATACATTAAAACTGTAAAAGGCGTGGGGTATAAATTTGAAGAAATTCACTGACCTTATGAACCTTTCCACATCACAACGCCTGTCGGTTCTGGCATCCCTGGTGATAATGGTTGCTTTTTCGGTTATTTATACCCTGGCAAACTATTTCTATCAGACCAGATGGAGCCCGGGTGTTTTTATTATTACCAACATACTGATCTTCCCTGTTTCTTTCATCATTTACAAATTTGTTCTCGACAAGTTTATTTATGAGAAGATCCGTCTGATCTACAAAACCATCCACGATATGAAGGCTCCACGCAAGCAGCGCAAGTCGGAAATAATGGTAAAAAAAGACATTGTTGAACAGGCTAACCTGGATGTAGTGGAATGGGCAGAAAATAAAACCAGGGAAATTGCCGATCTGAAAAAACTTGAAGCGTACCGACGTGAATTCCTGGGCAATGTATCCCATGAACTGAAAACTCCCATTTTCAGCATTCAGGGTTATGTACTTACCTTGCTCGACGGGGGCATGGACGACCCCCAGATCAACAGAAAATACCTTGAAAGAACCGAAAAAAGTATTGATCGGATGATCTCTATTATTGAAGACCTGGAAGCTATTTCAAAGTTTGAAGCCGGGGAAATGCAATTGAAACTGGAATCCTTTGACATTGTGAATTTGTGCATTGACGTTATGGATCTGCTTGAAAACAGGGCAGAAAAGAAAAACATCCGGTTGTTTCTGGCTCAGAGCTATGACTCCCCCATTTGGGTGGAGGGTGACCGGCAAAGGATTCAGCAGGTACTTACCAATCTCATTGTCAATTCCATAAAATATGGAAACCTCAATGGCCGTACGAAAATTAGCTTTTTTGATATGGATGCCCATATTCTGGTAGAGATAACCGATAGCGGCCCTGGTATTCCCAGGGAGGAGCTCCCCAGGGTTTTTGAGCGCTTTTACAGAGGCGATCGCAGCCGAACACGCGTAAAAGGAGAAGGAGGATCAGGACTGGGACTGGCCATTGTAAAACATATCATCGAAGCGCATAATCAAACCATTAACGTAAGAAGTACTTTGGGAATAGGCTCCACATTTGCTTTCACCCTTCAAAAAGGCAAAGGGCAAACCGGGGTAAAAAGGCCTGTGTTTTTAATCTAGCCTGCTCCTATTGCAAACAATTAAATGCAGTTATGACCTTCTAAGACCTGATAAACGAATGAGTTTAGAAAAACTTCCTGTCATGACATGTTCACAGATCGGAAAATGTTGAAATGATGTTAATAAAAACAGAACGTGGAAAGCAGGGTAATTAAAAAAACAATTTATTTTTACAGCTCAATTTTTCTTGATGGACTTAACAATAAATTAACCCAAACCTAAGAAAAAAATAAAGCGATGCCTCCCTTGTTTAACAACCTGTTTGCTTATTTTTGCAGTCCTTAAATCCCAGGTGGATTTTATTTTTAACCAATTATATATATTAGTTTTTCGTTTTAACAAACAAATTCAAACAAAAATCAACAAAAATGAAAAAAACAAACCTTTTGTTTATTGCCTTTAGCTTATTGATTATGCTGGGCATGCATTACAATACCTGGTCGCAGGGTACAACTACCTCTGCCATTGAAGGTATGGTAATGACCATTCAGAATGAACCCCTGGCCAACGCCAACGTTGTTGCCGTACACGTCCCATCGGGCACACGCTATGGTACCGTTACCCGAGAAGATGGGCGTTTCAACCTGCCCAACGTACGTACCGGTGGGCCCTACACTGTTACAGTTTCTTTTGTAGGATTTGAAACAGATGAGATCACAAACTTACGCTTGCAACTGGGTGAATCCAGGAGTCTACTGTTTCTTATGCTTGAAGCAGGTACTACCCTGGAGGAGGTAATTGTTACTGGCAGGCTCGACCCTGTAATGAATGCTGACCGTACTGGTGCTGCTACCAATGTAAACCAGGAATCCATTCAACAAATGCCAACCATTTCGCGTACCATTGAAGACTTTACCCGCCTCAGCCCCCTGAGCAACGGATCAAGCTTTGCAGGCCGCGACAACCGTTTCAACAACTACACAGTTGACGGAAACATTTATAACAACAATTTCGGGTTGGGTTCAGGACAATTTGCAGCTACCAACCCCATCAGTATGGATGCTATCGAGGAGATCCAGATCAACATTGCTCCCTACGATGTGCGCCAGGGTGGTTTTACCGGTGCCAATGTGAACGCTATTACCAAAAGTGGTACCAACTCATTCCGTGGATCACTCTATTCTTACCTGCGAAACGAATACATGTTGGGACGTAAAATTGGTGACGATAGCTTTAATGTAGATGATGCCCTCACCACTATCCGGGGAGCCTCTGTAGGCGGTCCTATCATCAGGGACCGTCTGTTCTTCTTTGTAAGTGTTGAGCAGGAAGAATCTTCTGTGCCTGGCGACAGCCGTCTTGCTGCACGCCCGGGCCTTTCCGGACCCAACGTTACCAGGGTACCCGCCGAACGCATGGAGTTTGTAAGACAGCAAATGATGGATATTTACGGGTATGAAACAGGTGCTTATGAGAATTATCCTTTTGCCAATGAAGCACTCAGGCTTAATTTCAGGCTTGATTTCAACATCAACCCCAACCACAGGGCTTCTGT
>SLIL01000145.1 GCA_007135645.1 Bacteroidales bacterium | reverse complement strand
GCCCTTACGGCCACTTTCTCATTTTTAGATGCCATTACACGCTGAAAAATATCCTGCCCTGCCACCGACCCCAGCCCGATGGTGATCCATGCTGCAACGTAGTTGAATAGTTCGGTGGATTGCAGTTCGGGCGTAAACCGGAAAAACCCTTCCGGTGCATTCTGTATCAGTTCCCTGAAGCTTACCAGACCGGCTATTTCCAGTGAAGCGATCACCAGCCCTGCGATGATAAAGATCATTTGCAGGAAATCGGTAACCGACACCGACCACATTCCCCCGATAAATGTATATGCAGTAACCAGGGCAGTGCCGAGCAGGATCCCGTTTGCAATGGAGATCCCGGTAAGGCTTGCAGCGATCACCCCGAAAGCAACCAGCTGTGCGGCAATCCATGCCAGGTAGGTAAGCATGATACAAATGGATGCCATGAATTCGGTAATCTTCCCGTAGCGTTTACGGTAGAAATCGCCCAGGGTAAGGAGTTTCATGCGGTAGAGGGGCCTGGCAAAGAAAAGCCCCACCAGCAACAGGCACAGGGCCGCGCCGAAAGGGTCGCGTACCACCGCTATCAGGCCCCCTTCGGCAAATTCGGAGGAGGCCCCCAGGATGGTTTCAGATCCGAACCAGGTGGCAAACAAGGTTGCCGTAGCCATGTAAATGGGGAGCCGGCGTCCGGCCAGCAGATAATCTTCAGAATTTTTTACCAGTCGGGCGGCCAGCAGACCGGCCACGATGGTTACCACCAGGTAAATAACAACAAAGAGTACCATGCTCTAAAGGATCAAAGGTTAACCATTTCTTTGAGCGGGCCTGGCCCAATGCAATGGTTAAAAATACACATTTCATGCAAACAGGCAGAGCGTTTCCCCATAAACAGGATTTAATTTGCATTTTTTTTAATCCAGGGAAAAGGACCATGCAAAGATTACCAGGCTTTGGAGTTGTTGCTGATCCTCACCGGCCATGTTGGTGATGAATCTCAAATGTTAAACCTGAGGATTGCTATTCAAAGTGATACGAAAAATCCGCTTATATTTCATACATTTGAGCTTGTAAGTTATGTAATCCATGCAACTTAAATTTCGAAGGTTTGCAAAAAGAAACTTCAATGAGTGGCAGTGTTGGGGGTTGGATTACACATTCAATGTTTAAAAACAAACACATATTTACGGAAATTACTTCTGGATTTTCATGGGAACCACTTAACACAAAAGCAAAAAACCCGAATCCTAAAAACGAAAATGATTCTTTATTCAGTGTTTCATCCTGGGGGTTTTCACTGGGAATAAATACCTGGCTTAATACTTTTGACAATCATAATATCGACCTGAAAATAATGTATCATTTTGCTGCATATGACAGAGATAGGATTTTAAAAAGTGAATTAGGAGGACATCTATATTCGGTTTCTTTAGTTTATCGGTTCCTCAGAAGAAAAGATATTTTCAGAGAGTACTATATCAGATAAGAACAAGAGAACGCTAACATGCTATATCCAATAATCAGCTACCCTTGAAAACTCAATAGTTTTCCTTACTTTAGCACCATCGCACAATTTTCTTATATCCATCACATGAGAATTTTTCTGGCCAGGCTTTTCAGGCTGTTATTTAAGCTTTCATTTTTCAGATCCAGGCATTTTGGGTTTTACAAAAAGATTTTCAAGCCATTGGGGTGGTTTGATCATGTTGCATGCACCGTAAGGCAGGATGGCTTTACATTAAGGCTGCAGATTGACGACTGGATTCAGCATAAAATGTACTTTTTGGGCGGATACGAAGAACCGGAATTACAGGCAGTGAAAAAGCTATTGAAGGAAGGCGATGTTTTTATTGATGCCGGGGCCAATATAGGATTGTTTTCCCTTTATGCATCCAGGTGGGTTGGTGAAAGCGGTATGGTGATAAGTTTTGAGCCTCTTTCTGTGAATTATTCAAGTCTCACAAACCATATCCAGCTTAACAACCTTACCAATATAAAACCTGAACAACTGGCCCTGGGAAATAAAAACGGACTGGTTGCCATTGTTTTTGATCCCGACGAAAAAAATAGGGGTATGGCATCCACTGCCCAGACTGGCAAGGGATTAAAAGAAGAAATTCGGATGGTTACCCTGGACGCTTATTTGCAGGGAAAGAACTTCAATCGGATTGATTTTATCAAAATCGACATTGAAGGCCAGGAATATGCTGCACTTACGGGTATGTACAACACGTTGAAAAAGTACAAGCCTGCCCTGCTGATTGAAGTGCTGGAAGACAAGGATATTGCAGGGAATGAGCAAAACATCCACCAGTACCTTGCAGACCTGGGATACAAAAAATACTACATTGATGACCAGGGAAATATTTCAGAAACAGAAGAAAATCCGCAGAGAAGAAACTTTTTGTTCTCTGCTGTCAACTTTTAATTCCGATAAAGCGTTACGGATAAATATTTTTTGTAATTTTGTATCGCGCACGATTTTTTCGTGTGCGACTTTAATTAAAACAGAAAACGACTATGACAAACGAAAAGAAATTTTACGCTTTCGAAGCAGAAAGCCTTAAGGGCAATAAAATCCCAATGAGCAACTACGAAGGCAAGGTAATTATGGTAGTGAATACTGCCAGCAAATGCGGACTAACCCCACAGTACGAAGGCCTTGAAGACCTTTACCAGAAATACAAGGACAAAGGCTTTGTGATCCTTGGATTTCCGTGCAATCAGTTTGGTTCACAGGAACCAGGCACAGCCGAAGATATTCAGGAATTTTGCCAGGTCAACTATGGAGTGAGCTTCCCTTTGTTTTCAAAGATTGATGTAAACGGGAAAAACACCCACCCCATTTTCACCTACCTGAAGTCAGAACTGGGAGGATTCCTGGGCAGCAAAATAAAATGGAACTTTACCAAATTCCTGATCGATCGGCATGGCAATCCTGTAAAGCGCTTTGCTCCCACTACCCTGCCCGAAAAAATTGAACCTGAACTGCAAAAACTTCTCGGTAATGCCTGAATATGACTCCCTCCACCTGAAAAACCAGCTATGCTTCCCATTGTATGCTGCATCGCGTATGACCACAAAACTATATGCCCCATTGCTGGACAAGCTTAACATTACCTATCCTCAGTATCTGGTACTGCTTGTGCTCTGGGAAAAAGGGAAGCAAACCGTGCGAGAGATCGGTAATCAGCTGTTCCTGGAATCAAACACCCTTACCCCCCTTCTCAAACGAATGGAGGAGAAGGGGCTGATTGAACGGAAAAGATCCCTCCGGGACGAACGCAACGTATTGGTTGCACTAAAAGAGAAAGGTATAGCACTTAAAGAAGAAGCCTCGTGCATTCCAACGCAACTCATTGAGAATTTAAGAGATAATAACGCATTAAACAGCCAGGAGATCCTGGCTTTTAAAGATACCTTATCAAGAATATTAAAGGTTCTTCATGAAAAGACTTTGGAATGAAAAGTACGAAGGCTGCCCATACTGACAGCCTTCGAATTTTTCAATTACTTAAATATTCACACCCTAATCCTGCTCCCACTCCAGGCACTCAGGCCTGATCACGTTGAACAAAGAGAAGAATCCATACATTGTGCCAGATGATGGTCCACCATTGATAATTCCCAGATGAAAAACATCTTTGGGATTTTCAATGATAGTTGCCTCCCCCACCGGTATTGTAGCTTCATTCATTTCAATATTGGCCATCATCCACTGGGTGGTTCCGGGAACCTCCTGAAACATCCCGGCATTAATTACCGTGTTGGTTGCACCCCCGTTGAAGATAAAACCGTCCTCTGCTCCCGCTCTCACCAGGATATTTAGAAAGAATCGCTCAGCTTTAGAACGGGTAAAAGCCACCTTATAAGAGCCGGTACAAACACTTACCGGAGGCAGCAATGCACCACCCAGCTCACAGCCAAAACCTCCTGCATGATATACATACACAGGTTTAGAAGGGGAGCTGTTGATCAAATACGCCTCTTTGGCAAACTCCATTCGCAACATTTCTCCCTTTTGCAGGGTTCCAAATACATCATCCGATCCGTCCAGGAAAATTTCAGTATTATCCCGGGTGGCCACGATATACAAGTATTCCGGGGCAGTCAGCCGGCTTTTCATGGCAATGTATTCCGAACCAATAAATTCAATCGGCACGATCTGGTCACCAATGAGATCATAACATCCGGTTATCCCATGCACCGAATCATCGCTGGTAGTAACGGCAATGGGTTTATCAGCCTGTAAGCGGCTTCCGGCAAGGCGGTTTTCGGGCAATCGCCCATTATTTGACAGGTAGTTATCTGGAGAAATGGCGATGCTTTGTCCACGGTTCAACACCACATCAAAAGGCACATTGGCCGGTTGACCATCAAAGGCGGTTCGCGAAGGGGTTACGGTTATGGTGGTATTGTCTTCAGTGGCAACAATATATATTCCTGAATAGGGCCGATCAGGACTATACTGATGCCCATTGGGCGACCTGTTTTGAAAAGGGACAAAAAATTCAGTGCCCAGGGCCTGGTTGCCTTTGAGGGCAAAAATATCAGGATTAAAGTTGTTCCCCACCTCAAAATAAGCCGTCATATCGTAGAGGGATTCGATAAAAATACCCCGGTTATAGGTTCGTTCATCGTTCAACTCCTTAGTCCAGGGTGAAGGAACCCAAAGCTCTTCAATCATAGCTGTAACATCGACATTTGCAATACCTCCCGGTTCCATACTAAGCTGTATAGGTTCAAACGCCGGATTGGCAGGCATGGAGATGGTGATGATGTTGGGGTCGGTTTGATGTACATTGTTCATATTGGTAAACCGGAAGAAAAACCGCCAGTTGTTTGGATTGGAGGGAGCGTTGGCTGGGTGATCCCGGGTGATTTTTGGCACTGCAAACCAGAACTCCGTGTTGGGCTCCACTTCAAATACCCGTACCACTCCTTCCTGAAGTTCAGAAAAAACATTAATCCCACTTTCATCCAGCAGCCTTACAACCGGGCAATCAATCTCCCACTGTCCCCCTTGATTGGGGGTTATCAGCCTGAAGGAGAACAACATGCCCGTATTTCCTTCCAGGGCAAGGTTTTCATGCGAAGTGATCAACACCCGAAGAAGGTTTCCGGCTTCAAGGGAATAAGAAATCTCATGGTTTTCGGCCCGCTGCCCTTTCACCAAGCTACCCTCTTCAAACAAAAATCCTTCGGGCACCTGCACATCCAGTTCTGCAGAAACGATCGCATCTTCATTTTCCATTTCCACCTGTAACAGGATGCTTTGCCCGGTAAGGCCACTGGCATTGCTCACCCGGATAATATTTTCGCCGCTTTCTTCTTCAAAACGGGCTGTGAGGGTAACCGGTTCTGCAGGCATGGTGTATGAGAATGATGCCTGTGTACTGATCTCCTCTTCTCCCAGGCTCCAGCTAACAAAGGAATATCCAGGATTGGGAATGGCCTCTACCTGGGCAATTGCCGCTGCAAGATAGTTGCCGGCTCCTGAAAGGATACCTCCTTCTGCAGGATCAGCCTGCAGCTGCAGTTCAAACCGGGGGGCTTCACCTTTTACGCATCGCACCGACATCCCCCTGTTTTTCTGGTAGGTGGCATGGCTGGCCCCCCTGTGGGAGAAAAGGGCGGTACGCACCCAGGCGCGGTTTGCATCCTGTGGTGTGGTAGACCAGAAATAGGCCTGCTGACCCAGGTGAATAAATGCGTTGCCCGGCGCTTTACCTCCTGCCGGGAGAGCTCCAAACCCAAAATCGTCGGTGCCGTAACGGTTGCCATGATTGTTCCACCGTGGGTGTTCTTCAGTGGCCCAGGGGGCGCCAAGGGGGCTGTTCACCTGGCGGCGCGACTTTAATTGCGTACCTACCCTGTTATTATTGCCCCAGGTTTCCGGATCTACAAATTCTACCAGTTCCTGCCAGTCGCTGTCCGATGGCACGCGCCACCCATCAGGGCAAAGGCCACGCGGATCAACCGTAGCATACCAGTTGTATAGCTTGCCGTAAAGGATGCCGTAGGCCGGGTCATCATCATAATTTGCCCAGATGCCTTCGGTGGCATCCTGCCATGCGGTATGGGGCAACCCACTTAGGAGCGGGTCACCATTGCGGTAGCGGGCCACCCGCAGGTTCTCACCCATCCACTCCTGCTCGCCAATGACCATCGTGGGGTAAACATTGCCGTCAATGTCGG
>SLIL01000410.1 GCA_007135645.1 Bacteroidales bacterium | reverse complement strand
TCGGTACATTTCTTTTGATGAATGTGGCAGGGCTGAGTCTCAATGTCCTCAGCCTGGGTGGTTTGGCACTTGGTATTGGGCTTTTGCTGGACAATGGACTGGTGATGCTTGAAAACATTTATCGCCATCAGCATATCCTGGGAAAAAACCCCGGGCAGGCAGCACATGATGGTGCACACGAGGTGAAGGGGGCCATTGTAGCAGGTACCATGACCAACCTGGCCGCCGTAGTGCCATTTCTGCTGCTTAGCGGTTTGGCAGCCTTGATATTCAGGGAACTGATCCTCACCATTTCTTTTGCCATATTTACATCCCTGGTTCTTGCACTTACCCTTGTGCCATCACTCTCTTCCCTGTTTGCAGGTCCCGGAAAGAAAGGCCCATCCGGAGGAGTGTTAATTTTTGAGCGTTTTAACTGGGGAGTGGAAAAATTGCAGCAATGGTATCAGAAAAAGATCAAAGGGGTTGTGAAAAGGAAATGGATCCTTATCGGTGTTTCTTTAATCCTGCTGGCCGGATCCGTGGTAATACTTGTGGGAAAGGGAACTGAATTTCTACCCCCGGTAGATGATGGCCGTATTACCATGCGGTTTGTGCTGCCCCTGGGCACCGCGCCCGAACCAACAAACCAGGCTGCTGCACGCATCGAAGAGAAGGTTGCAGAAATGCCTCATGTAAAAACGGTTTATACCACTGCAGGCGGTTATTTCAGGGGCGGTCAGCTCTCACTGCGCGGGGGTATGATCGATATGGTGGTGCAACTGGTTGACCTTGACCAACGGCCGGGATACAATGCGGAGCAGTGGGTCAGTGAATTCAGGGGCAAGATCAGGGAGCTGGGAATGCCCTTTGTGCAGGAGCGTATCAGGGGCCCTCGCCTTGAAGGCCTGCGCACCAGTATGGTTGATGATGATATTTCGGTAGGCATCGTGGGCAACGACCTGGAAGTGCTGGAGCAAACGGCCAGGCAGGTGCTGGAACGTGTAAGGCAGGTGGATGGAATTGGGAGTGCCCAGATAGGGCGCGACGAGCAAATTCCCCAGGTAGTGATACGCCTTGATGAAGAAAGAGCTACTGACCGTGGGATCTCTGTTGCTGATGCAGGGAACGTGATCCGGGCTGCAGTAGACGGGCAGGTAGCCACCCATTTTGTTACCGGAGGGTTTGAATACCCTGTCAGGGTAAGGTTTCCAAGAACTGTAACAGGCTCTGTCAGCGATCTGGGGAACATCCCGCTTTTTAATCCGGAGGGGCAGCAAACCCTGCTGGGTACTATTGCTGAATTTGAGCATACCCTTGGGCCTGCCCACATTGAACGACTCAACCAGGTGCGTATTATCAGGGTCAATGCAACGGTAAATCCTGAACAGGCAACCGTAGGGCAGGTTAACCAGCGGGTGCAGGATGCACTTCAGGATTTTGAACTGCCACAGGGCTATGCCTTTGTATTTGGGGGTGCTGCGGCACAAATAGAAGAATCCAACAGGGCCCTCAACATGGCCATTTTGCTCGCTGTATTATTTGTTTTCCTGGTTATGGCCATTCAATATGAGAAGATTAAAAGTCCTTTTGTAATTATTCTTTCACTTCCTTTTTCCATTATCGGAGCGGTATTGTTGCTATGGATCACCGGAACTCACCTCAGTGCCCCTGTTTTGCTGGGTTTGATTTTCCTGGTGGGAATTGTGGTAAACAATGCCATCCTGCTGGTTGAATTTGCCGATCAGAACCGTTTGAACAACAACATGGACACCCTGGAAGCCATATCCCGCGCCGGAGCGGTTCGCCTTCGCCCCGTATTGATGACCACCCTCACCACCATTTTCGGAATGCTGCCCCTGGCCCTGGGCATCGGGGAAGGATCAGAGCTTATGCAGCCCCTGGCCATCACCGTGATCGGCGGTCTTACTTTTGGTACACTTCTTACCCTGGTGCTGATCCCCGGTCTTTATACCGTTTTTTATAAAAGCAAATGATACCGATCAGTCATGAGTTTGTTTCTGGAAGTATATTTTTAAAATGTTAACAACACACATAACAACCAATTAAACCATTTTCCCCCTAAACTGTTTTTTAGACTGAATAACTGAAGTTACGCAATTGTTGAAAGCAAACCTAAAGAGCGACCGTACTCCGAAAAGATATACATCTGAAAAAAACGAACTATTACATCTTGACCAAAACTTACGGACTGACTTTGGCGATACATAATCCTACCCGATTGTTTTAAAAATTCTCCCACCGCACATTTTGAAAAATAATTTTCGCCAGCCTCGCATTGGCACATTTGAAAAACCGCACAAGCCGAAATACACCTCCCGAAAGCTTTCGGGACAAAAGAGTCAAATAAGCGAAGCGATTCACGAACACCTTAATAAAACAAATAATATAGTGAGTAATTTCCCAGTGCTCGACAAGAATGTTGAAAAGAATTTAAATAAAGTCGACACAAATCAAAATCTTTTTAATTTTGACACATTATGTCAATAGAGGTTATGTCAACAGAAACAATAGGCAAAAAGTTAAGGTACATTCGAGAAGAAAAGGAACTTCCACTGCGGAAAGTTGCTGCATTGCTCGACATTGATGTTGCTATTTTGAGCAAAATGGAACGTGGTGAACGCAGAATTACAAAAGAGGTAGTTCTGAAACTTGCCAACATTTACGACTATAACGCAGACGACCTTTTAGTTTCATACCTTAGCGACAAGATTTTATATGAAATTCAAGACGAAGATTTAGGAATAGAAGCACTGAAATTAGCAGAGCAAAGAGCAAAATATATTAAAGCGAACAAGAAGAAATGACACTAAAGCAACTCATAGAAAAAACTTAATGAAGTTTTTATTGATAATTGAAAATGACTATCACAATGGAAATAACTGAACTAGAAAAATGTGGGAAGAGTTTAATCTAATTGAATTCCAGAATGGAGTTTTAAGTGAGTCTTTTTTTAATTGGGACAAGGGCACTAAGGTTACGGATGTTCTCGACTGGTTTAATTCTAACATACCTGATATTTTTTATGACAATAAATTTTCGGAGTTTCTTCTAGAAATTATTTGGGAAGAATTTGGAGATATGCCTATAAAAAATGATGATGAAATTGAGCTCGATTTCTATTGTTGGAAAAAAGGGACTGACAGATTTGAAATTTGGCATTGGTTTGATGAAAAATTACCAAATGGAGTCGCTGAATATGCAATTTAAATTTCGAGTATGGCATCAAAATCAAACAAAGCATTTAACGATTTACCTCTTCTTCCTCCAAAGAAATCTTTGGTAGAGACCATTGCAATCCTAAAACAGGAAAGCAAATCTGCTGTGGCATTAGCAGAATTAAAGGGTCTTACAAACACATTACCCAATCCAAACATACTCATAAATGCTGTGATTTTAAAAGAAGCACAAGCGAGTTCTGGAATTGAGAATGTGATAACAACTCAAGATAAACTTTATCAAGCTTTATACGCGAAATCGGCTAAACCTGATATAGCAACCTATTCAAAAGATTTGATAGAACAACTTTTTATCCATCCGTATTGTAAAATTGAGTTTTTGGTAGAAAATCTGCACCTGAATAGGAAAACAGCGGGCACCTATTTGAAGTCTTTGGAGGATTTAGGAGTTCTTGCCTCTGAGAATAAGGGGAAGGAAGTCATCTATATCAATTTGAAACTCTATAAGCTATTAAAAAAAGGCGAATAAGACGTGGGTAAAAAACTCCCACGTTCCAATAACATGGGTAAAAAATCCAAAAAAACGGACACGTTTTTAAAACGTGAGACATTTTGGGACATGAAAAATGAGAATGCAAAATCATCAAGAACATATCAATCTTTTCCGCTCCCTCTTCAAAGGACGTGAAGATGTGTTTGCAGTTCGTTGGGAGAAAGGAAACAAATCGGGATATATGCCAGCCTATTTTTATGACTCGTATCGTTTTCGGGCACATAAAATGAATGGAGGTACATTTCAGAATTTTACCGAAAAGTCTTATCTGAAACTTACAGATGAACAAATCTTAAAGCATTTGGAAGGTTTTCGCCATATTGGAATTTATCCCTTACTACAAGACAATACCACTTGGTTTTTAGCAGCTGATTTTGACAAGGCAAATTGGCAAAAGGAAGCTGTTACTTTTCTGAACGCTTGTAAAGAAAAGGAAATCCCAGCCTACTTAGAGCGTTCCCGTTCGGGAAACGGTGGACACGTTTGGGTGTTTTTTGACAAGCCATACCCAGCTGTGAAGGCTTCCACTTTTACCACCCGAAGGAAGAATTATTTTTTTAAATTGCCTTCTCACTAAAAATTTAAAACAGCCGGCACACACGCCGACAGGCAAAAAACGGAACAAATAAAATGACAGCAAAAGCACAGAAATACAACGACTTGACAATGACGGTCCAATAACGCGAAACTTTAATAAATAACACAACCTATGGAACTATACCATCAACATTTTGGAGAAGGAAAACCCATGATCATCCTGCACGGGCTTTTTGGCATGTCAGACAACTGGGTGGCGCTGGCAAAGCGATACGCGGAGGATTACTCGGTGCATGTGATCGATCAGCGCAACCATGGCCGTTCGCAATGGCATGATGTGTTTAATTATGCAGCCATGGTGGATGATGTGCTGGAGTTTATGGAGTCGCATCAGATGGAATCAGCTGTTTTTCTCGGGCACAGCATGGGAGGAAAGGTGTCCATGCAATTTGCCCTGGACAATCCCGAAAAAGTGGAAAAGTTAATTGTTGCAGATATCAGTGCAGATGCTTACAATCATACCCATGATACCTTTATTGAAGCGATGCTTTCCATCGAGGTGGAGAAATATGATAAACGCTCAGAGGTGAGTAAAGCCATGAAAGAAAAGATTGAAGATGAGCGGATTCGGCAGTTCCTGATGAAAAACCTGCACTGGAAAGACCGCTCCACAATGGGCTGGAAGGCCAACCTTAAGGTGATCCACGAGAATCTGCACGAAGTATTCAGGGCCATGGATGCCCCCATGCCTTTCCCCAAACCCACCCTGTTTGTCCGCGGTGGGAACAGCCTCTATATCCGGGATAAGCACATTCCCCGTATTAAAAAACTGTTTTCTATGGCCAGCATTGAGACTATCGAAGGGGCCTCACACTGGCTGCACGCCGAAAAACCTGATGAATTCTACCATCTTACCATGAAGTTCCTGCGCGACTGAAGGGCCCTCTTTCAGTTTTTCCTTCATAAAAAAATAAAAAGGACCGCTTTTTCTTGGAAATAAAAGGGGATTGGTTTTTCTTTGCCCCGTTCGGATTTTCCGGTATGGCAATGCAACTGACAATCAACCCAATCAAACTTTAAATACCAATCCTTAAAAACAATAAACATGACAAAAATGAAGCAAATTATTATGATCAGTTTGCTGGTTCTGATCCCTGCTGTCCTTATTGCACAGGGTGGAGACCAGGATTTTACAGCTGAAAAAATGTGGCAAATGGAGCGTGTGGGCTCCTTTGATGTTTCACCAGATGGCACCAAGGCTGTATTTCCGGTTACGGTTTACGACATTGAAGCCAATACCCCTTCCACGGATCTTTACCTGCTCGATATTGAAGCAGGAACAACCCGGCAACTCACCTTTTCAGGGCGCGAAGGCTCACCCATATGGAGTCCTGACGGAACGCAAATCGCTTTTGTATCCAGAAGGCATGGCGGACCCGGTCAGATCTACCTGCTGAACCTCAAAGGAGGTGAAGCGAAGAAAATCACTGATCTTCCGGTGGGCGTTTTTTCTATCAAATGGTTTCCGCAGGGCGACCGCATTGCTTTTGGTGCCAATATCCTTTCGGAATACAACGGTGACTTTGACAAATTGAAACAACTCATTGACAAGAAAAACAACAGCAAGGTTACAGCCAAGGTTACGGAAAATACCATGTACCGTTTCTGGGATCGCTGGCTCACCGATGGCTACTTCCCCAGGCTTTTCAGCGTGGATGTGAACACCCGGAAGGTAACCGACCTGATGCCCAATACTGCCAATTATTTCAACATGATGGGGGGAGTGTCCTATGATATTTCTCCTGATGGCAGGCAGATTGCTGTGAGTATGAACAGCACCGAACCACCGTTTGACAATCTCAATAACGATATTTACCTGCTCCCCACCGATGGCAGCGGAACCCTTGTAAACATAACCCC